>JAYUTS010000120.1:0-8178 GCA_043754995.1 Chitinophagaceae bacterium | reverse complement strand
TTCTTCCTTTGTAGGCAAAATTTGAATTGTAGTTGGCTGATTGATTCACTGCAATGGCAATAGTTGTATTGCGGATATTGCTGCTTTTAAAACGGCTGGCACGGCTTAAGATGAAACCACTAACACCCATGTTCAATGTACTTTTTTTGCCTTTAAATATGCTGTCGTTATAATTCAACTTAGCACTGTTCATAAAAAACCCAGGACTTAAAACAATTTCATTGGTTTTGAACTGAGCTAAACCAGCGGGATTGATAAATGTTGAACTGATATCGCCACCAAGAGAAATATTAGCACCACCAATTGCCTGTATGCGGGCCGATCCTGTTGGAGTGAGATAAGAAAACCGGAGGGCATCCAATGCGTTTTGTGCAAAACTTTGTTGCAGAACAAACATGGCAAGCCCGGCTATGAAAATTTTCTTCATTGTTTACAATTTGGAGAATTGAAAATGGGGTAGCAATTTAATTACGACGGCCACTGGTGGTTGTTTTTGAACCACTGCTGCTGCCAGAACTGCCGGAAGAACCTCCATTGTTATTACTGAAAGTTCTGCTTCCACCTGAAGATGAATTATTGCTATTGTTGTTATTATTGAAGGTGCGGTTGTTCGAATTATTTCCGCTGTTCCAGTTACCGGAATTGGTATTACCACCTCCAAAGAAGCCGGCACGTCTTGTACCATTGCTGTTTGTGTTGCTGTTAAAATAACGGCTGCCGCTTCCACCCGTACCTTTATTGGTATAATTGGTTCCTGAGTTAACGAAGCGTTGTATGGGAGCAGAATATCTGATACCGGTACTGTTTTTAGGAGTGCCCGGGCCTGATATAATGATTAAATTATTGCCGCCGGGAATGCAGATAAAATTCGAATTGTAATAGTTGTTATAGCCCCAGTAATTATTGTTGTAACCCTTATTCCAGCCCCAACCATAATTCATACCGTAATTATTGTTCCAGCCCCAGGTGTTGTAAGGATTGTTCCAGGTGTTCCAGCCCCAACTATTGTAACGTGGACTGTTCCAATAGATATCATCATCAAAACTTCTGAAACGCTGGTCACGGATCTGCTGGCGCAAACGACGATCTTCGAGATTACTTTCGTTATAAGATAACCTGTCTTCATCCTTTTCAATCTGCACATATTCACTTAGCTCTCTCGCAGGAGAATAATACACATCATCAGGAGTTTGTCCTGTACGGTAAGTTGCACATGAACTGAAGGCTGCAATGATCAAACCAAAGAGTAAAATTCGTGATTTCATGATGTTTTGATTTTGAGGTTTGTAATATGAAGTTACTACTTTTGCAACTTCATGAAATAAACTATTTTATATCAACAAATAACAAGCCATTGAGCTGTTTCGATGCGTCACGGGCTGTTAAATTAATTCTAAACATTACATAAAAAGGGAAGGCAACAATGGCAGCGGCAATTACAACAAGAGAACAGGATTATTCGCAATGGTATAATGATCTGATCATAAAAGGCGGGCTGGCCGATTATTCAGCCGTTCGGGGATGCATGGTCATTAAACCTTATGGCTTTGCATTATGGGAAAACATGCGTGACCAACTGGATAAAATGTTTAAGGAAACAGGACATGTGAATGCTTACTTCCCTTTATTCATCCCCAAAAGTTTTTTGAGTAAAGAGGCTGCTCATGTGGAAGGCTTTGCCAAAGAATGTGCTGTGGTAACGCATTACCGGTTGATAAATGATCCTAAGGGCGGGGGATTAGTGGTTGATCCCGACGCAAAGCTGGAGGAAGAATTGATTGTTCGGCCAACTTCTGAAACAATTATCTGGAACACTTACAAAGACTGGATTCAATCGTACCGTGATCTTCCATTGCTGATCAATCAATGGGCCAATGTGGTACGTTGGGAAATGCGGACACGTTTGTTTTTGCGTACAACAGAATTTTTGTGGCAGGAAGGTCACACTGCACATGCAACTTCAGAGGAAGCAATTATTGAAACAAGAAAGATGCTGGATGTATATGCACAGTTTTCAGAGGAATGGATGGCTGTTCCCGTGATCAAAGGAGTGAAAACACCGAATGAACGTTTTGCCGGTGCAGAAGATACCTATTGTATAGAAGCCCTGATGCAGGACGGAAAAGCGTTGCAGGCAGGTACTTCTCATTTCTTGGGGCAGAATTTTGCCAAAGCATTTGATGTAAAATTCACCGATAAAGAAAACAAACAGGAATACGTTTGGGCAACCAGTTGGGGGTCCAGTACAAGATTGATTGGCGGGTTAGTGATGGCCCACAGCGATGACCAGGGATTGATCCTTCCTCCAAAGATTGCACCCTTGCAAGTGGTGATTGTTCCTATTTATAAAGGCGATGAGCAGTTGAAAGCGATCAGCGAAAAAGTTCAGGTGTTCATGAGTGAATTAAAAACGATGGGCATTCGTGTAAAATATGATGATACCGATAATGCAAGACCGGGCTGGAAATTTGCCGAGCATGAATTAAAAGGCGTGCCTGTACGTATTGCCATTGGAGGAAGAGACCTCGAAAATAATACCGCAGAAGTTGCCCGCAGGGATGAAAAAACAAAAGCAACCGTAAGTATGGATGGACTGGCCAAACATCTTCAATTGTTATTGGAGGAAATACAGCAGAACATGTTTAACAAAGCAAAGGCTTATCGTGACAGTCATATCAGCAAAGTGGATACATGGGATGCATTTGTTGAAACACTGAATCAGAAGGGCGGCTTTGTTTCGGCTCATTGGGATGGAACGGCTGCAACAGAAGAAGAGATCAAGAACAAAACAAAAGCAACCATCCGTTGTATTCCGTTGAACAATGAACAGGAAGAAGGTAAATGTATCTTAACAGGTAATCCCTCGAAAGAAAGAGTGTTGTTTGCATTAGCGTATTGATGACAATATCGTCATGTCGAGGGACGAGACATCTCATTCATCTTTGGCTGTTTGATTTTTTGGAGATTTCTCCTCCGTCGAAATGACGTTCTTGATAATCTGCTTATAAATAATATTAAACATTGAGTATTTTTTTCAACATCGTACTGCTGAACTTTTACTCCACCACCATTCAATGGCTCGAACGGAATATGCTTACCTGCCCCAGCAGAAAGTTTTTGCATATGGATTGCCCGGGGTGTGGATTGCAGCGTAGTTATGTAGCATTACTGAAAGGAGATCTTATTTCCAGCTTTCAATTATACCCGGCAGCCGTTCCAATTTTGCTCATGGTTATTTATCTGTTCCTGCATCTGATTTTCAAATTTAAAAACGGGGCATTCGTCCTTTCCCGTTTGTATATTTCTTGTGCAATCATTGTCCTTGTACATTATATTTACAAAATTGCAACACATCAAATTTTTTAATGAATGGATTCCAACCAACAGAGAGACTATTTAACCCCTAATCAAACAGTTTTACAACCACTTCCTAATGCTACGGTATCACTGGTATTAGGTATTCTGTCAATAGTTATTTGCGGAATTGGATTTGTATTGGGCATCATTGGCATTGTTATGTCCAATAAAGATCTGGCCCTTTACCGTAACAATCCGGGTGTGTACACAGAAGGATCTTTTAACAACAGCAAAACAGGAAGAATCTGTTCCATTATCGGAATCATCCTATCTTCTCTTGTTGTAATTTTTTATATTGCATGGATCATCTTTTTCATTGGCCTGGCTTCATCAGCAGGCGGTGGCAGATGGAATTAATTGAAACGTTTAACCAAAACAACTACATATGGATCAGCAAACAAACAACCAGGTTCAACCAGCTTTACCAAATGCCACAGCCATTTTAGTGCTGGGTATTCTATCAATTGTCATCTGCTTCATTACCGGCATCATTGCGTTGGTCATGGCGAAGAAAGAGATGGCGCTCTATGATGCAAACCCTGGCATGTACAGTGCTGCTTCTTACAGTAATGTAAAAACCGGCAGGATCTGTGCAATCATCGGTATTGTACTCCAGGGTATTGGTATCCTTTTTTATATACTTTTTGCCGTCATTTTTGTAACTGCTATCGGAGCTGCAGGAAGTTTCAATTAACCGGATTAAAAAAACAATTCAAATGGATCAACTGAACAATCCTTTACAACATCGTCCATTACCTAATGCAACAGCAGTATTGGTGCTGGGTATTTTATCCATTGTTACCTGTTTCTGTTATGGCATACTTGGTTTAATACTGGGTATTATAGCAATGGTTCTTGCAGGAAAAGATAAAACACTTTATACTGCATCGCCCGAAACATACACTGAAGCAAGTTTAAAAAACCTGAATGCAGGCCGCATCTGTGCCATCATCGGTCTTATACTGTCGGCTTTGTATTTAATTTTTATTATTGCTTTTATTGCCTTGATTGGTATTGATGCAATGGGTAATCCTGATGAAATGATGAGAAGGATGCAGGAATTACAGAAATAATTATTGTTGAAATTTTCAAGCCGTTTCAGTTGAAGCGGCTTTTTTTATTCTTTCGTGGCGAGATAATTATAATCAGCAATCAACTGTTCAAGAAACAGATCCACTTCCATATTACTTTCCACCTGCAGTACATTCTGAATTCTTGCAGCAATGCGGTGAGCTGTTTCATACTTCCCCGATTTATAGCTTTGATTCAATACTGTTTTAATGGTATTGATATCACGGTCACTTAACTTTAAAACCTGGGGAAACTTTACTTCATAATCTTTTTGTGTGATTTCCATGAACACCGTATCATGAATGGAACTGTTGATCCTGGTATTTATAATGGCTGTATTGGCAGCCAGGTCGCCCAGCCGTTGATTCTTTGTTGTAACGGCAATAATAATCACAACAATGATCCCGAACATGCCAACAATAATGAGTTGATAAATGATCCAAAAACCCGGATAAACAAAAGAAAACACCAGGGGCCATTCCCATACTCTGAAGAACCAGCGCAGTAAATACTGGCTGATGGCAGGATCGCCGCCTTCTAAACTCATAACTCTGATGCCCATTGCTTTTTTACCGAGGCTTTGCCCGTGAAATATAATTTCGCAAACCAGATGATACAAGAGCAGCGGCAGTGATACAACTAGAATATCAATACCCATAGCAAAATCGCCATCCAGTTCCATACCCGTGTACATAAAGTAACGGATAAAGACTGCGTACATCACCATAATGATCAGATCAAGAAAATAAGCCAGCAGTCGTTTATAAAACGGCGCTATCTCAAACTCCAATGAAATATTAAAAGGGGTGCTGATCAAAACGTTCGACATACGGTAATTGTGTTTGTAAAATAAAGGAATTATTTCTTCAACAGATGACGGTAATTAAGAATTACTTGTTATTTTCAATTTTTCTGATTCACTATGAGAGAAGCACTATTCATTAAAAAAAATGCGCAGAAGTGGAATGAATACCAATATCTGCAAACCGAAGACCCTGACCAGATGGCCGACCGGTTTATCACCCTGCTTGACGATCTTTCTTATTCCAAAACATTTTATCCGCATAGCAAGGTTACAAGATGGATCAACAGTTTGGCAGTAAGTATTTATCAAACCATTTATCAAAACAAAAAGCAACGGTTCTCAAGGCTCCTTACTTTCTGGCAATATGAATTGCCGTTGATGTTCAGGAAATATCACCGCATGTTGCTGTACACGTTTCTGATCTTTGTGTTGTTCTGTTCCATGGCTGTTCTTTCTTCTATGAAAGATGATGAGTTTGTAAAAGGAGTATTGGGTGAAAATTATGTAGCCATGACGGAAGAGAATATTGAAAAAGGTGATCCCTTTGGCGTATATCGGGATGAAAGCCGTTTCTCTATGTTTGTAAGAATAGCATTCAACAATATCAAGGTTGGTTTTTTAATGGTGGCCGGCGGTATTTTTTTTGGCATTGGAACCATGCTGGTATTTTTTCAGAATTGTATCATGTTGGGAAGTTTTCAATACATGTTCTTTGCCAAAGGACTGGGATGGGAGAGTGTATTGGTGATCTGGATACATGGCACATTGGAAATTTCAGGAATGATCATTGAAGCCTGTGCAGGGTTTATGCTGGCAAGAAGTATTTTGTTTCCCGGCACTTATTCAAGATGGGAGTCCTTTAAAAAAGGAGTAAATGATGCCATGAAGATTTGTGTTAGTTTAATACCCATCACTATTCTCGCTGCTTTTCTTGAAAGTTATATTACACATCTCAGCTCCAATGCATATGACCGTTCAACCAACACTTCACTTTCAACGGCTGTAAGTATGAGCATATTGGCAGTATCATTTATTTTTATTGTTTGGTACTTTGTTATTTACCCGATTGTACTTGAAAAACGAATTCAAAAAAATCCTGCATGGGCAGCAAAGATCAAAGTATGAATGAACGCAATCAGGTAAAATGGATAGTGATGCTGCTCTGCGGTTTATTCATTAGCACATCACCGCTCAATGCACAGGTTACAGATACTGTTCAAATTACAGCACCTGTTACAGAAGAAGACTCTGTTTATGATGTTGTTGAAGCAGTTGTGGAGCCGGGGGTCATTGATACTTCAATGGCAGTAACTAACTGGATGTACCCTGCCGACAGTTTAAAAAAATTGCAGCGACAGAAAGAATTTGCATACATCAAAAACTTAGATAGCTTATTGAAAGCAAGGCAGGATGCCTATCTCAAAAATCAAAAAGAAATTGAACCGGTTGAAACTCCATCAAACATCTTTCCTTTCATCAGGATTTTATTATGGGGTATTGCCATCTTTGCTGTTGTGTTTATTGTGTATCGTTTATTTCTATCGGAACGGGGCATATTTGCTGCACCAACAAGAAATAAAAAACTGTCTGTTGAAGAAGAAACGGTTATTGATGAAGAATATCTTGAGCAGCAGTTGAAGGATGCCATCCGCAAAAACAATTACCGTTTAGCTATCCGTTATCTCTACCTGCAAACCTTATCAAAAATGGCTGATAAAGGTTGGCTGCAGCTTTCGCCCGATAAAACCAATTACCAGTATGTACAGGAATTAAATAAATCAAAATTTAAAAATGAATTTGCACGCATAACCCTTCATTATGAATATGCGTGGTATGGCGATTTTGCAATTGGGGAAGAAGTATTTAAACCTGTACAACAGGCTTTTGAACAGTTTCATTTAAAACTCAAACAAAGTTGAGGATTTTTTTACGATACAGTCTGATTGTTATACTCCTTTCAACCGTTGTTTCCTGCAGCAGGCAGAATGATGCAGGTAAACTTCCCGATATGAGCCGCAATTATTCCAAGCGGAGTAAAAAGCCATTTGGCACTTTTACAGCGTTCCAGATGCTGAAGGAAAAATACAATGCTGCTGACATTGAAACGATCACTAAAAATTTTGATGACAATTCGATTAATTTATTCAACAATGTAAAAAGTTTATACATCATCATCAGCAAAATGGTATTGCTGAATGAAAAAGATAAGAATGCCATGCTGCAATATGTAAGCAACGGCAATCAATTGTTTATTTCGGCAGAATATATTGATGAAACTTTGTTTGATGAATTGGGCATAGAGGTACAGTATTCTTCCATGAGTAGTTTGTTTCAAAACAAACCGGCAACAGCGGGCCCCATGCGTTTTTCAACGGTTGCACTGAGCGACAGCAGCCTGTTTCATAAAAAACAATATGGATTTTTTTACTATCCGCTTGTTGCAGGTTTTGTAAACACAGATAGTATTGGTGCCAGCATCATCGGCATAAATGACAATGATGATCCCAATTATATTTCCATCGTACATGGCAAGGGGCGTTTCTTTTTTCACCTGCATCCGCAAACCTTCAGTAATTATTTTTTGCTGAGCAGAAATAACAAAGAATATTTTGAGAAAGTATTCAGCTACACTGCAGATGAGCGGTATGCTGTTTACTGGGATGATTACTACAGAACGGGTCAGCGTTCAGGTGATGGCTTTTCAATCTTTGCTGTGTTTATGAAATACCCCATGCTCAAATGGGCTTTGTTACTGGCTATGGCCCTGATGTTGCTGTATATTGCTTTTGCCAGCAAACGGAAACAACGCCCGGTTCCGGTTAAACCTCCCAATAGCAATGCAAGTGTATCGTTTGTTGAAACCATTGGTCGTTTGTATTTACAGAAAAAAGATAATTATAATATTGCTCAAAAAATGATCACTTATTTTATGGAGCATATCCGTT
>JAYUTS010000119.1:0-3590 GCA_043754995.1 Chitinophagaceae bacterium | reverse complement strand
CATGAAAACGCTTTTCAAAATCTTCAATCACTTTAACGGGCAATGATGCACCGCCTGAAATGCAGTACTTCAGCGTGGCTGCGATACTGTCATAATCAAATGCCGGATTGGTATAATGCAGCAGGCCCCAATACATGGTTGGCACTCCTGCAAAAATAGTGACCTTATGTTTTTGCATCATGGCAAATACTGTCTCAGCATCAAAACGGGTGAGCAGAATATTGGAACATCCTTTGTAAACACCAGCATTCATCAAAGCCGTCATTCCAAAAATGTGAAACAACGGTAACACGATCAATCCCACATCAGTTGGTTTACTATCTATTAATTCACAGAAAAAAATGGCGTTGAAAAGTAAATTGGAATGGGAGAGTTCTGCACCTTTTGGCCTGCCTGTGGTGCCGGAAGTATAGATGATTACACAGGTGTCATCTGCATTGCTCTGGTGCATTTCATAACTGGATGATTGTCCTTCCATCAAACTGCTCAATGTATCTGTTCCTTCAATGGAAGAAGGCATTGCAGCATCGGGCATGATCATAAAAAAGTGTTCACAGGCAGCTACTGGTTTAAAAGCAGCATGCCCCATTTCACCCATTGGCAATTCAGTGTTGCCGGTAAAACAGCAATATGCTTTTGCATCGCTGTCTGCCAGGTGGTATTCAATTTCCTCTTTTTTTAATAACACACTTAGCGGCACTACCACCGCACCGGCTTTAAGGATGCCATAATAAATAATGGGAAACTGCGGAAGGTTCAGGCAGCTTAAAGCCACTTTATCACCGGGGCGGATGCCTTTATTTTTTAAACCGTTGGCCACTTTATTGGCGGCATCATTTACCTGTGTATAAGAAAGCGTGGTATTCATAAAAGTGAAAGCCGCTTTATCAGGATAGCGCCTGGCGCTGTCGTCGAGAATGACGGAAAGGTTGATCATGGTTTAAATTTATAATGGTGAATTGTTAACTCCAGAAATCAAACAGGTCTTCTTTTCGTTCCCGTTCTTTCATCACTTCAAAACAATACTCCTCCCTGTTGTATCCAATCACTTTAGGTATCTGCCTGCTGTTGTACCGGCTCCACATGCTGAGGGTATATGCACCGGCATCATGTATCAAAATATAATCTCCTTCTGTTACTTCCGGCAGCAGTATGTCCCTTGCAATAATATCCCCGGCAAAACAAAGCGGCCCTGCAATGATGTATTTATTTTTAACTGTTCCGTCTTTCAATTTTCCATTTATGTCCACAACAGAAATTTGGTGATACCAGTCTTTTGGGTTGTAACATTCCCTTAAAAAAAGATCTGCGCCGGCATGTGCCATGATGATGTTGTAACCGTTTTCTTTTTTTATATACTCCACCCTTGAAGCCACCCAGCCTGTGTTTGCATGAATGTACCGGCCAAATTCTGTGATTAACCTAAACTCTCCGGTAAACAATTCTTTACAATGTTCAGTAAGCAAAGTATGATAGGCTTCCATTGAAACCGGATTTTTATCAGCATGATAGGAAACAGGTATGCCGCCTCCAAGATCAAATGTTTCAATCAGTTTTTTTGTTGGTTGTTTTTTCAACTGTTCATTCACATCAATTGCAAAGTCCAGTACTTTTCTGATTCCATCAATGATCAATGGAACAGGGCAGCCCTGTGAACCGATGTGAACATGGATGCTTTTCAGCCAGTCGTATTTTAAATAATATGCTTTCAGCTTTTCAGCATGATCATTCAGTGGAATTCCAAATTTTGAAATAGTGCCAGCCACACTGGTTGATTGTATGCTTCCTGCTCCTACCTGTGGATTGATCCTTGCACCGATGATACTGGTTGATGTTACTGTTTTCAATATTTCCGCTATCCTGTCTAATTCATCAAAAGAATCTGCGTTAAGATACACTCCCAGTTTTAGTGCATACTCAATTTCTTTTCTTGTTTTGGCGGGAGAATCAAATACAATCCTCTGCGGCGAAAATCCTGTTGCTTCTGCTAAATACAATTCAGGTAAACTGGCTGCTTCCAAACCAACACCCAGTTCATTCAATTTTTTTAAAGTTTTTGTAAGCGGATTGGCTTTTACCGCCACCGCATGTAAAGTGTTTGGTGGAAATAAATTTTGCAGGTCAGCAATCCGTTCTTTTAAAAAGTTAAGGTCATAAAATATTACAGCAGTATCTTCTTCTGTTATTAAATTTTTATGGGCAAGTGCAAGATTAAATGCGGTACTCATTTCCAAAATGGAAAGATTTGATCTGATTATTTTTTTTGTGATGGTGTTATTCATAATGGATTTTGCAGGAGGTAATTTGTCAGTTTGATTTTATTATTTTAGGCTCTTGTGTGATGAAAGAAAATAGACCTGAATAATAAAAAATATAGTACGTTATGTACTTTGTGCATCCTCCGTGTTCTTTGTGACCAGCAAGCAGGACACAACGTTCACAACGAATCACAACGTTCACAAAGAAAAACCCAATCTCAACGTTGTGTACTTTGTGCATCCTCCGTGTTCTTTGTGACCAGCAGGCAGGACACAACGTGCACAACGAACCACAAAATTCACAAATAAAAACTCAATAGCAACGTTGTGTACTTTGTGTATCCTCCGTGTTCTTTGTGACCAACAGGCAGGACACAACGTTCACAAAGAAACACAACGTTCACAAAGAAAAACGCAATCTCAACGTTGTGTACTTTGTGCATCCTCCGTGTTCTTTGTGACCGGCAGTTAGGACACAACGTACACAAAGAACCACAAAGTTCACAAAGAAAAACCCAATCGCAACGTTGTGTACTTTGTGCATCCTTCGTGTTCTTAGTGACCAGCAGTTAGGACACAACGTACACAACGAACCACAAAGTTCACAAAGAATAACTCAATCGCACAAAAGTTTATTTTAAAAAATATCATTCCTATAGTCATTGAACATTCACAACATTCCTTTAAAGTTAGGTACTCAAAAATTCAACTCACTCTTATAATCTTCCACACTGCAATGATCCTTCTTTGAACAAAACCCAGGAGCTCATATATTTTAATAGCCCGTTCATTTGTTTCTGCTGTATGAAGAAAGGGAATAATGCCGGATGCAAGGTTTTTAGCAGCAGCAAGTGACACCAGTTGCTGTGCATATTTACGGCCCGTAAAATCAGGATGGGTAACCACCGCACTAATTTCAGTAAAACCTTCCATCTGCATGCGTTCGCCTGTCATGGCCACCAGTTGTCCATTGTGCCGTATGCCAAAATAATCTCCCATTAACCAGGTAGCAGGCCGGTAATAGCCAGGAAATACTACATCCATCAATGCAATCATTTGTTCATCATCTGCCTGGCTTAACCGTTCTATTTTAACAGTGGCAGCAACTGTTTTTATTGAAGTGGCAATCATCTGTACACAAAGCAACTTGCTTTCTATGCGGTAGCTGGCAGGAAGTTCCGGCAGATCGCCAATAATATAAAAAGATTCGTTGCAGTTAATACATTCATCGAATTGTACCGGGCTGGGGTGTGTCACGAGAAACAAGCGCTTCGGCAATTGTTTGGTAATTGTATAAATGATGGCAGTCGGCCTGCCGTACACGCCCTGCAG
>JAYUTS010000118.1:0-3591 GCA_043754995.1 Chitinophagaceae bacterium | reverse complement strand
AACAAACACTTATGTAATTGCACCCGCTATTTGTTATGAAAGTATTTATGGCGAATACATGAGCAGGTATATTGCCAATGGCGCTAATATTATTGCCATCATCACCAACGATGGATGGTGGGGCAACACACCGGGTCATCAACATCATTTGCTTTATGCAAAACTACGTGCAATCGAAACAAGAAAATGGGTTGTAAGAAGTGCAAATACGGGGATCAGTTGCTTTATTGATGCTACTGGAAATATATTAGAACCGCAACCCTGGTGGACTGAAGCTGCTATTAAAATGCATGTACCTGTCAACAATAAAAAAACATTTTATGTTCGTTTTGGTGATCTCATCAGCAAATTGGCGCTTATACTTTCAGCGCTTTTGATCCTCTATGGAATCTATTGCCGCTTCAGTAATAAAAGATCAACCCCGGGCAAAAGCTGAACCGTGGATAACCTACCGACTCAGGCAGATATTTTACCGCTTCAGGAAAAATCAATTTATTAACGTATTTAAAACACAAACCTGCGTTTTATTTTTTGTAACTTCCTGTTATGCAAAAGATCATAGCTACCCTTAACAGCACCCTCTCTTATTCAATACATGGTAATGGTGAACCCATCCTTCTTCTACATGGATTTGCTGAGGACAGCCGCATCTGGAATGAACAGGTAATCTTCCTGGAAAAGAATTATCAATTGATCGTACCCGACCTGAGGGGATCAGGAGCTTCCTTGATTGATGACAAACCGACTTCCATTGAAGATTTTGCAAATGACATCAAAAAAATACTTGATGCAGAAAACATCAGCACCTGCATTATGCTGGGTCATTCAATGGGCGGATATATTACATTGGCTTTCGCAGAAAAATATCCTTCTTCCTTACATGCATTTGGTTTGATTCATTCATCTGCATATGCTGATAATGAAGAGAAAAAAGAAGCACGCCGTAAATCAATTGATTTTATTCAGGAGCATGAACCATTTGAATTTATCAAAACAACCATTCCTAAATTATTTGCTGAAAGTTTTAATCAGCAACATAAAGAACAAGTAGAGGAGCTGGTGGAACAGGGCAAACAATTCAGCAAAGAAGCATTGATTGCTTATTATGAAGCCATGATTGCAAGACCCGACAGAACACAGGTTTTAAAAAAAGCAACCGTACCTGTTTTATTTTTTATTGGTGAAGAAGATAAAGCAGTGAACCCGCAGGATGCCATTGAACAAACTTCTCTACCTGTTGTTTGTAAAGTGAAACTTGTAAAGGGCATTGCACATATGGGTATGCTGGAAGCCACCGATGAGCTGAATGAATGTATCGATGAATTTATAAAAAATGTGCAGCAATTAAAAATGCATCCGGCTCTTGTTTAAACAATATGAAGAAACTTCTTTTTATTCTGCTGATCATTTGTGGAGTACAGTCCTCAAAAGCCGGGCATATTTCTGGTGGCGAATTGTATTACCGTTACCTGGGACCTGGTTCCTCGAACGGTTCCAGTTTATTTGAGGTTACATTGCGTTTGTTCAGAGATTGCAATCCAATAGCTAACCCGGGTGGAAGTACACCTCCTGAACTACCCTCAGATGTGATATTGGGTGTGTTTATCAATGGAAGCAATATTCCATACATTGACAGCTTATATGCACCACAGGCCTCGTTTAATTTAATTACCCTTCAAAGTCCTTATGAATGTATTGTAAATGCACCAGTAGTTTGTTACAAGGTGGCATTGTACACAACTACTATAGAACTTGCATCAAATGCAAATGGTTATACCATTGCCTTTCAAACATGCTGCCGCATCAATGGATTATCCAATATCAATAGTGGGGGAACTGGTGCAACGTATGTAGCCAATATACCAGGCACCAATGTATTAGGTTTAAACAATAAAAATTCAAGCCCTGTTTTCGATTTAAAAGATACCGTGCTTGTTTGCCGAAACAAACGCTTCACACTGCCTTTCAGTGCAAGAGATCCTGATGCAGTTGATTCTTTAAGCTATAGTTTTTGCGATGGCTTCAGCAGCCCTGGTGTAAACAATGCTAATAACCGCAAACCATTATCGCCTCCTTATACTACGTTGAATTATACGAATGGTTTTTCAGGAATCGATCCATTAGGAATTGATGTGAGCATTAACCCTGTAACAGGTGTCATATCTGGTATTGCTCCCACAGGAACTGTAAACCCAAGCGGTGCTTCCTTTTTTGTGGTGAATGTTTGTATTGCAGAATGGCGGCAGGGTGTTCGTATTTCTGAACATCGAAAAGATTTTGTGGTACGCATTTCTAATTGTGATTTTGCTGATGCAGAACTGCCGGTTGATAACCGCACATGCGACGGGTTTTCACAAACATTTCAAAATCTTACACCCAGCAATGAAATCAGGAGCTGGTACTGGGACTTTGGTGTAACAACTGTTACCAATGATACTTCCGGCGCTCAAATACCCACATATACTTATGCTGATACAGGTATTTATAATGTAATGCTGATTGTAAATCGTGGTGAAGTATGTACCGATACTTCTTATTCAAAAGTATTTATCTATCCCGGTTTCTTTCCCGGCTTTGCAGCATTTGACGGGTGTAAAAATGTTCCTATCCAGTTCAGAGATACTACCCGTTCCGTTTATGGCACACCCAATTCATGGAATTGGGATTTTGGTAATACCGGCAGCAACACTGATTTTTCTACTATTCCCAATCCGCAATACAGTTTCCCGATGAATGGAAATTATACTGTTCGGTTAGTAGTAGGAAGTACAAAGGGTTGTTTAGACACAGCAATAAGAATTGTAACCATTACAGATAAGCCACCCATACAGGTAACCAATGATACATTGATCTGTTCTATTGATACGTTACAGTTGAATGCATTTGCACAGGGAACATTTCAATGGAGCCCTGCTTATAATATCAGCAATACAACTATTGCCAATCCATTGGTAAGCCCTGATGTGCGAACAAAATATTATGTAACGGTTACATTGGCTCCGGGTTGTTTTAATACAGATTCAATCATCGTTGATGTAAAGAATTTTGTAACAGTTGTTGCACCAAAAGACACAACGATTTGTCGTGGCGATTCTCTTACACTTCGTCCAACGGGTGATGGATTGTATTATGCATGGAGCCCGCAGAATTTATTTGCCAACCCGAATATTAAAAACGCAGTGGCTACGCCAACCGCAGCATCAACCTTATTCAGAGTTGTTTCAAGTATTGGAAAATGTAATAGCTCAGCAACGGTTACTGTAACAACCATTCCCTACCCTGTAGTAAATGCAGGAGCTGATAAAGACATTTGTTTTGGTGACACCGCACTCTTAACAGCCAATGGTGTTGCGAGTAACTGGTTATGGTCGCCTGCAAGATTTCTAAGTACACCAACAGGAGCAACCACCTTTGCTTATCCAATTGGCACAACCAATTTTATATTGCGTGGTACTGATGTATTGGGTTGTCCTAAACCTGTTTTTGATACGGTGTTGGTAAGAGTCATCCCTCCTGTTATTGCATTTGCAGGAAATGATACTGCTGTTGTTGTGAACCAGCCATTGCAATTAAAAGCAACCGGTGCTTTGT
>JAYUTS010000117.1:0-8200 GCA_043754995.1 Chitinophagaceae bacterium | reverse complement strand
ACCAGCCAAATAAACGAAAACCGTGTTTTTGAAGAAAGCCGATGAAGAATTTTATTGCCAGCATGGCAACAATGAACGCAACTACATTGCCAATCAGGAACGCATGCAGATTTACATGATTGGATAAAATAAGTTCATATCCTTTTTGTTCTACTCCGTTTTCGGTCCAGTCTTTCAGGAACAGTGAATATCCGGTTGCTGCTGCCATGGTTGGTACAGCTAAGAAAAAAGAAAATTCAGCAGCCAATGACCTTGTAAGTTTTTGTTGCATGCCACCAATAATACTGGCGGCACTGCGGCTAACACCTGGAATCATAGCAATACATTGCCACAAACCGATGATGAATGCTTTGCCATATGAAATTTCTTTTTCTTCTTTAATAGTAGGTTGTTTAAATACATTGTCGATAAATAACAAAACAATACCGCCTGCCAACATGGTGATGGAAACTGTGAGCGGACTTTCAAGCAGGGCATCAATTTTATCGCTGAATAATTTACCAAGGAGCAAGGCCGGTAATACAGCAACAAGAAGTTTGGCATAAAATTGCCAGCTCTTTACATCAATAAATTTTTTCCAGTATAAAACCACTACGCTGAGGATTGCACCAAGCTGTATAGCAACAGTAAACAGTTTGGTGAAATTATCAGATGGAACATTCATCAACCGTTCAGCAATGATCATATGACCCGTTGATGAAATGGGCAGATATTCAGTTAGTCCTTCTACAATAGCGATGACAATGGATTCAAATGTAGTCATGAGAAAATTTGAAGATCAGGAAAACAAAAAACCGATTTGAGAATCTGAAGCATACATTTTCAAATTTTCAAATCGGTAAATTTTCAAATTGTATTTCTTAGTCTTTTGGTTTTTTCATGATAGCATACACCTCAATGACGAGACCTGCAATAATGAGAAAAGGAGCCAGTGTAATACGGCGGAAGCTATACACTTCCTCTTTGTTAAACACATTCGGATCGGCACTTTTACCGCCAATCATCAATAAGAAACCGAGAATGATCACGGCACCGCCAATGGCCATCCACTTGTAATTCTCTTTGGTAAAAATGGTTGCTATTTTCTTTTGGCTCATAGTCTTTATTTGAGGGCTGCAAGATAAGGAAGTTTCAAGTTTCAGGTTTCTGTCTTATTTGAAACTTCGCAATTCATTTAACAGACTGAATTAGTTGGCCTTTGTGCAATGGACTCCTCCCCTAAAGGGGTTCCTGTAAGGAAGGAACGAAGTTCGGGGGAGGGGCTTAATAAAGTTCATCCAGCTTCATCCGTAAATATTTCATTACACTGCGGTGTGTGCTGAACAAAGAAATACCTACACCAATTAATATGATGGAACCGAACAGGATGAGATAAATTTTAGGATCACGCAGGGCTTTCATATCAGGAATATAATTTTCGGCCCAGGTAATGACGGCCCAAATTGCAGCAATGGCAATACCGGCGCTGATCAACCCATTGATAACAGCCCTGATATTCATGGGTTTTGCTATAAAGCCCCTGGTAGCTCCAACCATTTGCATGGTTTTAATAAGGAAGCGATTGCTGAACATGGCTAAGCGAATGGTTGTATCAATGGAAACAATTACAATGGCACTGAGCATAATGGCAACAATTAAAAGGACGATTCCTATTTTTCTTGACCGGTCGTTCAGCGTATTCACCAGTTCTTTGGGATATTGTACTTCACTGATTACCCCCGGGAACTTCGTCATAAGATCGGCTGTTATTTTTTCAAGACTATCCTTCTGTACATAATCGGCTTTAGCGAAAAAATCAACACTTTCAGGTAAAGGGTTTTCGTCCAGAATTTTATCCCAGCTTTCATTCCCGTCTTTATTATAAATTTCTTTGGCCATTTCCTTGTTCACATAGGCCGAAGATTTTACATAAGGCTGCGCAGCAACATAATTGGTGAGGCTGTCAATTGATTTTTTACTGGATGTGCTTAACCATGCATGAAACTGAATATTTTCACGGAGTGTAGTGCCCACTTTTTGAAAGTTGAGGAAGATCCAGCCCAACACACCAAGAATGAATAACACCAGCGCCACGCCAATAATACTGTAGATATAGGAAGGCTTGGAGCGCTTCATGGATGCTTTGCTTATTTCTTGCGCCATGCAGATTAATTTTGTAAGTTCTTTGTAAGTAAACATCCTGCCCTGTACAGGATGCGGGCAAAATTAACAGATTTAGCCCTGCAATCCTTAATTTTGTTGCCCACTTACTGTGTACTACTCAGCTCAGGCAATCGTAATAAAAATTTGAGCGAAGTAGTAACGATTGTAATCTGCCATTATTTTATGGGTGGTGAATAAAGGAGGGAGAAAGATTTTTTTTAAGTCTTCTTTCACACCTCACCCTCGTTCCTTCTCCGATAGAGAGGGAGGATAGGCTGTATGATTTTTTATTTGCTTCCGTAACTAAGCATTTCAACAGCAGCGGGTGTGTTGATAATTATGTGATGATGATGATGTGGAAGTTGATCAAGTTTGGATATGTGCATTTGCACTGTCCTTCTCTTTTGGAGAAGGAACGAGGATGAGGTGAGAAAAGATTAGCAGTGAACAGAACCCTGCAGTGTGCGACGCAACAGAAGTTGAAGATAATTACAACAGACGATTACAAAATAAATAATAACCGAAACGGTCAATGGAATACAAGTTCAGAGAAATAGAAAAGAAATGGCAGGAGCATTGGAACAACACAAATGCATACAGGGTTCCGAACCTGAGTGAGAAACCAAAGTTTTATGTGTTAGATATGTTTCCCTATCCAAGTGGTGCCGGGTTGCATGTCGGTCACCCCCTTGGTTATATTGCCAGTGATATTTATTCAAGATTTAAACGGTTGAAAGGTTTTAATGTATTGCACCCCATGGGGTATGATGCATTTGGTTTACCTGCTGAGCAATATGCAATTGAACATGGCGTGCATCCGGCGGTGAGTACAGATCAGAACATCAACAATTTCAGAAAGCAATTAGACAATATTGGTTTTTGTTACGATTGGGATCGGGAAGTACGTACCTGCGATGCCGGTTATTATAAATGGACACAATGGATTTTCCTGCAGTTGTTCAACAGTTATTTCTGTCACACAGAAAAAAAAGCATTGCCCATTTCATTGCTTGTAAAAAAGTATGAAACCAAAGGAGCCATGCCTAAGGGCGGTGAACCCATTCCCGGTAAACATTTTACAGCCGATCAATGGAATGGTTTTTCAGAAAAAGAAAAAGCAGAAATTTTAATGCGTCGTCGTCTTGCTTATTGTGGTTATGGCGAAGTGAACTGGTGCGAAGCATTAGGAACTGTGTTAGCAAATGATGAAGTAGTGAATGGTGTAAGTGAACGTGGCGGGCATCCGGTTGTGAAGAAAACATTACGTCAATGGTATTTGCGTATTACAGAGTATGCAGATCGTTTACTCGAAGGATTGGAACGTATTGAATTCAGTGAAAGCATGAAAGAAATGCAAAGCAACTGGATTGGTAGATCATCTGGTGCCGAGATCGATTTCAGGATTAAGGTCGGTGAGTCAGTTGAAACAAGAAAGATCATATATGATGATGGAGTGAATACAGTTGAAGATATTACCATATCAGAAGAAGAAAATGATGAATCACTCAGAGTTTATACTACAAGACCCGATACCATTTTTGGAGTTGACTTTATGGTGATCGCACCGGAACATGAATTAGTTGAACAGATCAAAACTCCTGATCAGGCAAAGGCGGTGGACGAATATATTGCTTATGTAAAAAGCAGGAGTGAAAGAGAAAGAATGGCGGAGAAAAAGATCACTGGTGTTTTCACGGGTTCGTATGCTCTCAATCCTTTCAATGGAAGAGAGATCCCGATCTGGATATCAGAATATGTATTGGCTGGTTATGGTACCGGTGCCATCATGGCTGTACCATGTGGTGATGAACGAGATCACAAGTTTGCACAGCATTTCAATATTCCCATCAGCAATATCATTGGCAAACATTATAATGGTGAAGAAGCCAATGCAACAAAAGATGCGTTGTTAGAAAACAGCGGCTTCTTAAATGGCACGCCCATGCGTGAAGCCGGTGAAATAGTAATTGTTAAACTGGAGGAATTAGGAATTGGCAAACGCAAAGTGAATTATAAAATGCGTGATGCAGCGTTCAGCCGTCAGCGTTATTGGGGCGAACCCTTCCCGATTATTTGGAAAGATGGGATTGCCTATCCTTTAAATGAAGATCAGTTGCCACTTACCTTACCTAATGTTGAAAGTTATAGTCCGGGTCCTGAAGGCGAAGGGCCACTTGCCAACATACCAGAATGGATTAATCAATTCGAGGGTTTGAAAGTCCCCTCCTTTGGAGGGGATTTAGGGGAGGTTCGTGGGGGCGCACTGGAAACAAACACGATGCCGGGTTATGCAGGATCTTCATGGTACTTCTTACGTTATATGGATCCGCATAACGACAAAACATTCTGCGACCGCAGCGTAAGTGATTACTGGAACCAGGTTGATATTTATATTGGTGGTACTGAACATGCAGTGGGTCATTTATTGTACAGCCGTATGTGGACGAAAGCATTGTATGATCTTGGGCATATTGGTTTTGATGAACCGTTTAAGAAATTGGTGAACCAGGGGATGATACAGGGTTCATCAAGGTTTGTCTATAGAATTAATGGAAAAGGGTCAGAGGATGTTCTTAGAAATCATTTAAAGAAATGCTTTGCTGAGTTTAACTTTAATAGCGAAATGGGATTTGATGATGGAACAAACGTGGACTTCGTTTCGCATGAATATAAAATTGCAATTGAAATAACAACTCAAGAAAAAATTAAAGTTGTTTCAAAAAAGGATTTTTTGCGTGGAGTACATGATTACCACTTTATATTTTTAAGCAATGATGAAATTAATCAAAGAAATCAGGATAATTCATTAAAGGATTTTCTAACAAAACTCTTTGAATCAAAAGAGGATTACAAATCATCAAAAAGAGATAAAATTCCATTTTTCTATTCTTATAACTTCATCGACAAAAACCACCAAAGTTCATTTAACCAGCTTCATGTTGATGTAAATATTGTTGATGGTTACGAACTTGATATCGACGCATTCAAAAAATGGCGTAATGGAGAGTATGCAAATGCAGAGTTTATTTTAGAAGATGGCAAATATATCTGCGGTAGTGAAGTAGAGAAGATGAGTAAATCAAAGTTCAACACCGTAAACCCCGATGATCTTGTAGCTAAATATGGTGCTGATACTTTCCGCATGTATGAAATGTTTCTCGGTCCTGTTGAGATCAGCAAACCATGGGACACGAAAGGTATTGAAGGTGTACATCGCTTTCTCAAAAAACTCTGGCGTTTGTTCTACTTGCCCGCCGAAGCTTCAGCGAAGGGGGGTGATGAAGGGAAGGCAATCTGGAATAACGATAAAGCAACTGATGCAGAGTTAAAAGTATTACACAAAACCATTAAGAAAATTGAAGACGATACAGAACGTTTTAGTTTCAACACCGGTGTAAGTACATTTATGATCGCAGTAAACGAACTCAGCGATCTCAAATGTCATAAGAAAGAAATCCTTGAACCTTTGTTGATAATGCTTGCACCTTATGCACCGCATGTAGCTGAAGAATTGTACAGCCATTTACAAGTCTCCCCTTCCGGGGGAGATTTAGAGGGGGCTCCATCTATCCTTGATGCATCGTTTCCTAAATTTGAATCGAAGTATGTGGCAGAATCAACCAAGGCTTACCCGGTTGCCATTAATGGTAAAACAAGAGCCGAGCTGATATTGGATCTGAGTATTACACAAGCCGAAGTAGAAGCCATTGTGTTGAGTAATGAAGTGGTGTTGAAATGGCTTGATGGTAAACAACCCAAGAAGATCATTTATGTAAAGAATAAAATGATCAATGTAGTGATATAAATTAATAACAACTGATGTATGGCGACGCTAAGAAAAAAAATCCTTTGCGCCTTTGTGTCTTAGCGGTAAAACCTTCTGAACATGAAACAATTTTTATTCTTTGCTCTTCTTACGTTGATTGCCTGTAATTCAGGAACGAACCAAAACCTGGAGCCCTACGCAAAAGAAAGAACAACAGTTAATCCTAAAGCAGTTAAGGAATATGTTGAGGAGGTCAATGATCCTTTAAATCCTGAATGGAAATTTAAAGTGGAACTATTTGAACAAAAAGAATCGTTGAAATATGAATTACGATTTCAATACAAAGAAGTAACAGGTGAAAAAATATTCGCCGTTCCTAATATGGGTTTTATGCCCAAGCCTGAATTGAAAAAAGGGCCGGAACCTTTTTCATGCATCATTGGTTTTTATAACTCCGACAGTTTATTCATGGAACTGCGGATGGTAAAAGTGGAGAATGATAACCTCGTGTACAAACATTTGAAAGAATACAAAGTAGAAGAGGAAAAAAAGTGATTTTTTACACATGGAGACAATGGGTTCACGGAGGAATACAATTCTATTAAGTATATGGGTGATAGTTTTCAAAAAACTATCACCCTTATTAATTTTTTCTCTGTGTGCCACCTCCAGCTACTGCTTTCGCACAAATCGTATCATCGCACTGCTGTTCTCTGTACTTTCCAGGTTAGCGGTATAACGAATACCATTTACATAAGCAATCATAAACGAAGTATTCGGCGGAATAGAACCAAGGTTCTCTGCCACCATCACCAGTTCATTGGTTTCACTCAAAGCTGTTACTGCAAACTTTACGATGTATGGTTTGTCACTCAGTTTCACATGCTCAAAAACCAATTGATTGTTCATGAACAATGAAATGGAGTCGCCATCAATTTCTGCGTTATCATAAAAATGAATTTCAATTGTATCGCCTTCTAATGGCAATTCAGTGGTGAGTACTTTTTTCCGTTCAATAAATTTTACTTTAATGGCCGGAACTTTTGAAATTGTAACAGCAGGTATTTCTTTCTTCGGTTGAACAGGTGCTTCCACTTTAGTTATTTGCTGAACCGTATCTTTTTGAATGGGTTGCTGAATTGGTGGATTATCTTTTACAACAACAGGTTCTTCTCTTTTTGGCGGTTGAATCACTTTCGGTTTTGTGGTTACTGCCACAATTGGTTCAGGAAGCTTCACTACTTTGTGAATAGATGCAATGCTGTCAATAAACTCAGGATCATTGGCACCAACGGTATAATTTTCAATCACAAAATCCCATTCATCTTTAAAGGATGGGTTTTCAACTTTATCCAAATGCAGATCGCCTTTGTTTTTTTGTTCTTCTTTGGTCACGGCTTTTCCATCAAGCATCATCACAGCACCACCCGGACAATTAAAATCAGCTTCCATCAGCAATGGTAATTCTCCTGGTTGTATAATGGATGTTCTTGGAGTTTTTATTTCCAGCAGTTCATCATCCCACCAGATCACTTCATTGGTTTGTTGATTAAAATAACCTTTTACTGCATAACGACGGTAATTGGTTGGAGATTCATAATAATAAGATGTGCCGAATAAACTATCGCCCCGTTGAATCAGTTTGAGTTCGAGTTTGGCAGGCCGTAAACCATTGCCCACTTTGCCTTTCCACACACCGGTGATCATTTGTGCGTATGAAAAAGAAACTGAGATGAATAATAAGGAAAGAAGTAAAATGAGCTGTCTTTTCATGAAATGATTTCAAGTATTGTTCTTAAAACGAATTCTCCGCAGGAATATTTTTCTCAAAGTTTAAAAAACATTCAGTACTTAAGGTATCTTCGATAGAACAAAAGCACAATTCAGTTTAATGTCCACAGCACTCATTAGTATTTTAGAAAAGAACAAACACCAGTATTATCCCGTTGTTCCTTTTAAACCAGGTAAGGATCACCTGTTAGAAATGGATTTTACAGAAGCAAATAAAAATTTAACTCAAGAGGTGATTGAGGATGTTTCAAAATTCAGCAACTATGTTGATGAACACTTAAACAATGCAGGTGCCCGTTACGGTATTGGCGGTTATGCAGAACATCGTACAGTTTACAGCAGAAGTAAAGTGTTTGATGATGTTGATGGTGGTGAACCCAGGCGATTGCACTTAGGAACAGATATTTGGGGTAAAGCCGGAACACCTGTTTTTGCGCCATTGGGAGGAATGGTACACAGTTTTAAATTCAACGATCACTATGGCGACTATGGTGCAACGAT
>JAYUTS010000116.1:0-3603 GCA_043754995.1 Chitinophagaceae bacterium | reverse complement strand
GAGAAGTAAGAAGAGAAGGTACACGCACCGAAACCTATTATGTATATACCGGCAAAGGAAAGAAGAGAAAAAAAGTAAAGAAATCAAGACAGGTTCCCATCTACAAAACTTATTATCACCCCAACCCTGCACACGGAACAGAAACCTATGTATTTGCTTCTCATAAAACAGATGAGAAAGAAGACATCATCCTGGAAAATGGCGATGTATTTCAACATGAAAAAGACGACAGTACCATCAACGTCAATATCAATGACCCTGTTGTTAAACAACAGGTAGCACTTTGGACCAAACAATTCTTTTCAAATAGTGTAAAACTGGCAACCATTGTTGAAGAAGAGTTTGTTAATATCGGTCGTTTCAGTCGTGGTGTAAAACAAAGGCAAAAAGGTATTTGGGTTTTACAGGCCACAGCCATGCCCAGTATATTAATTGAATTAGGATTCCTTTCACACCGCCCTGAAGAAGAATTTTTAATGAGTGCTGAAGGTCAGCAACAAATGGCTGAAAGCATTACCCGATCCATCAAACGATATAAAGATCTGGTAGATAAAGGACCAACCGTTCAAAACGCCAATAAGGGCCCTCGTTAACTGTAAAACCTGTATTTTAACATGCGTTTCGGTGTATCTTCTTTGCGGGGGATAAACATTTCTTATTTTTGACCTGTACTGAGCACGCAATTCATTGCTTCAGTGAAAAACCCATTACGATCAGATGAAAGTTTCAAACGAGACCAAAGTAGGCGCCCTCACCGTTATTGCAGTTACCTTATTGGTATTGGGCTTTAATTTTTTAAAAGGAAAAAGCCTGCTCAAAAAATCAAATGTTATCTATGCCCGCTTCCCTGATGTGGGCACACTTGAAATTTCAAACCTGGTAAAGATCAAAGGATTCAGAATAGGGAATGTTTACAAAATTGAAAACTTTGATAAAGATGTAAGTGAAGTAATTGTAACCATTACTCTTTTAGAAGAGGTGAATATTCCCAAAAATTCAGTTGCCATCATCAACAGCAGTTTAACCGGCAACCCTTCCATTAGCATACTACCGGGTAATGCAACTACATTTATCGCCAAAGGAGATACGATCTTAAGCAGCAGTAATCCTGATATACTGGCTAAAGTGATGAACAGTGTTGATCCTGTAATGGCTAATATTAAACAGGCAGTCGATTCATTAAAATTAGTATTGAGTAACCTCAACAGTGTGTTTGATGAAGGCACGAAAGCTAACCTGAAAGCAGTGATAGCCAACCTGAAAACCTCATCAAACAATCTTTCTGTTTTATTGAATACAAAAGATGGCGCAATGGCAAAGACCTTACACAATTTTGAAATCTTTACGACCAATCTCAATCAAAACAACGACAAGATCAATACCACAGTGGAGAACCTGAAGAATACTTCGCAGAAGTTATCTGAAATAGAAATTAAAGAAACGGTTACCAAGCTTAATAACACCATTGCAGAGTTACAGGGTATCATTCAAAAAGCAAATACCAGCACGGGAACATTGGGCTTACTCATTAACGACCCGAGGCTTTATAATAATCTGCAAAATACCAGCAGGAGTTTGAATATCTTAATTGATGATTTAAAACTGCACCCGAAACGTTATATTAGTTTCTCCGTATTTGGAAAAAAAGATAAAAGTGAACCGCTTAAAGCACCGTTGGCCGACAGCATAAATAATCAAAAATAATTTCAACGTGCAACGCATAGGATTGCTGTGTTTGTTTATTGTGTGTTTTGTAGCCCTGCATGCACAAAAGAAAGCTCCTCCTCCCCGCCCCTCGCAAACAAGTGATACGGTGAGAGTAGTGGAAATATTGAATGCTGATCAGTTTTTCTTCAGAACTGTTGATTCTTCCACACAATTACAAATCTTAAAAGGGAATGTAAAGATCAAACAGGGCATTACCATTTTTACAGCCGATAGTGTGGTGTATAATGAACGTTCAAATTTTATGCAGGCATATGGCAATGTGCATATCAATGATGCCGACTCCATCAATATCTATTCTCAATACCTGCAGTATGATGGCTCAAAAAAATTAGCAACCTTCCGTGATAAAGTAAGACTCAGCGATGGTAACAGTACTTTGTACACCGATGAAATGGATTATGATATGAATGGTAAAGTTGGCACCTACCGTAATGGCGGAAGAATTGAAAGCAAACAAACCACCTTATACAGTAAGTCAGGATATTATTATGCTGATATAAAGGACATCTATTTTATTGGGGATGTTAAAATGAGCGATCCTGAAGTTGTATTGGCCAGTGACTCATTATTATATAATACAACCAGCCAGGTTGCAACATTTATTGCACCTACTACTATTAAAACCGGCAAATCAATTATCAACACAAGGGAAGGTTATTATGATTTGAAGTTGAAGAAAGCGAAACTGGGTGGGCGATCATTGATCAAAGACAGCACCTCTACCATGGTTGCTGAAGACATGTTTATTGATGATAAAACAGGTTTTGGTGAAGCAAAAGGAAATGTACAATACAAAGACACTGCACAGGGTTTCCTGTTGTTCAGTAACCGTGTATTCTTTAATAAAGAATCAAAAAACTTCCTGGCTACTGAAAAACCGGTGATGGTAGTTGTGCAGGAGAACGATTCCATCTACATTGCTGCAGACACGATTTATTCCGGTCTTGTGAAAGATCTTGCAACAATGAAAGGCGGCTTTATCAAGGCTTTTGATACTGTAAAAAGTACTGCTGTAATAAAAGTTGATTCATTGTTACAATCTGATTCACTTACAACAATAATAAAAGATTCTAATGCAGTTGTAATAAAAGACAGTATCAATATCACTAAAAAAGACACTGTAACGGTTGCACCTGTTATTCGGTCACTGCCAAAGAACGATACAGTTGCAGTTTTAAAACCACCCGTTGGTGCAAAACGAAAACCTGATCTGCAAACAATAAAAGATTCCACTCAACTTGTAAAGAAAGACAGTATTGCAACACCTGATTCTGTAATTGTAAAGAAAAGACCCAAATCAGAAACTGATACCATGCGGTTTATTACGGCCTTCAGGCATGTACGCATTTTCACTGATTCATTACAGGCAGTGGCGGATAGTTTGTTTTACTCTGGTGTTGACAGTGTGTTTGAACTATACCGTGAGCCTATTGCATGGAGTAAAGGAAGCCAGGTAACCGGCGACACCATTTTTATTTATATTCAAAACAAAAAACCAAAACGTCTTTATGTTTTTGAAAATGCATTGATGATCCAGGATGTAAAACATAAAGCTGAATTTTATAACCAGATCAAAGGCCGCACTATCAACGGTTATTTTAAAGACGGGCAACTGGATTATGTAAGAGCAAAAGGAACCGCCGAAAGCATTTATTATGCACAGGATAATGACAGTGCGTTTGTTGGCATGAACCGCAGTACTGCCGATATCATTGATATGTATTTTGAAAACAAGAACATCAATAAGGTAAAATTCACTAGTTCTGTAAAAGGAACTACTTTTCCTATTCGTCAACTGCCCGATGACAAAAAGAAGCTGCTGGGTTTTCAATGGCTCGATAATAAAAGACCTAAAAATAAGCTGGAGTTGTTTTA
>JAYUTS010000115.1:0-3609 GCA_043754995.1 Chitinophagaceae bacterium | reverse complement strand
CAATTACACCATCTTTCAAAGGCCTTACGGTACGGATACTTTCATGCGTTTTTTCATGCATCATCAATGCCTTCTTACCAACGGCCAGTACATTTTTTGGATTGTTCCGATCCAATGCTACAATGGATGGTTCATTTACAACAATTTCATCGTTGTGTATGATGAGGGTATTGGCTGTTCCCAGGTCGATGGCAATTTCCTGGATAAAAAAGTTAAAGAGTCCCATATTGGTTGGTGGATATTATTATATTCCTGATGGTTGCAAATTTGAGAGAAAAATTTGGATTTACAACGCTAAAACCATGCCCATCACTGAATTTTACTGATTTTTTTAAAATGAATTTTTATCTGCTGCAGATGCCTGTTGAGAACTACCGCCAGAAAAGGCTTTCAGTAAAATTTCAAACTTCGTCTATCCGTTTTAGTTAGTAGTCATGAATTCGTAACCGATGTCATTCCGGTAGTACATTTTTTTGAACCGTATCTTAGAAAGTATCTGCTTTGATCTGGCAACAGATTCATCAACACTTGTTCCAAAAGAGGTAACAGTCAGTACCCGGCCTCCGTTTGTTACGATGGCATCATTTTCAACAGAAGTGCCGGCCTGGAAGATGAGTGAACCGGCTGCGAGTGGCTGATCAAGCCCTTCAATAGTATATCCTTTGATAAAATCGCCGGGATAGCCACCACTTACGGCCATCATGGTTACAGCAAAACGTGGATCCTGCTCAATGGTTACTTCATGTATGCGGTCCTGTGCTGTTGCCATCAACAGTTCTACCAGGTCGTTTTTTAAACGGGGAATCACCACTTCTGTTTCAGGATCGCCCAACCGGCAGTTGTATTCTATTACAAAAGGTTCATTGTTTACTTTTATTACACCAATGAATACAAATCCTTTGTAACTCATGTTTTCGCTGCTGATGCCGTTGATGGTTGGTTTGATGATCTGTTCTTCTATTTTATTCATGAACACTTTATCTGCAAACGGAACCGGACTAACAGCACCCATGCCACCCGTATTTAAACCTGTATCAGCTTCACCAATTCGTTTATAATCTTTTGCTTCGGGGAGGATGCAATAATTTTTCCCATCGGTTAATACAAACACACTTACTTCAATACCGTTGAGAAATTCTTCAATCACTACTTTTTTCCCGGCATCGCCGAATTTATGCTGGTGAATCATCATGTCAAATTCAGCCAGGGCTTCTACATGATTGTTACAAATGATCACACCTTTCCCCGCTGCCAGGCCATCGGCTTTTAACACAATGGGCAATGCATGATTGAGCAGATGTTCTCTCCCCTCTTCAAAATTCTCTTCGGTAAATTCCCTGTACGAAGCCGTAGGAATATGGTGCCGTTCCATAAATGCTTTGGCAAATGCTTTACTTCCTTCCAATTGAGCAGCAAATTTTGATGGGCCAATAACACCCAGCCAGCCTTCTGCAAAAGGAGTTATTTCATGTGCTGTTTGAAAATAATCATACACGCCCAGTACGAGTGGATCTTCAGGCCCCACAAATATTAAATGAATGTTATTGCTTCTGCAGAAATGTTCTGCTTCTGCAAAATCCCCGCTTACACGCATATCAACATTGGTACCGTATTGTGAGGTACCTGCGTTTCCGGGAGCGATGTATAATTTTTCACAGAGTGGGCTTTGCGCCAATTTCCAGGCCAGTGCGTGTTCACGACCACCAGAGCCAAGCAAAAGAATATTCATGATCATAATTTTCTCCACCCCGAAATTAGTTCTTGCTTCCCCAAATTCCTAAACCGTTTATCAAAAGTGATCATAATAAAACATCTGAATTCCGAAAGAAAAAAGAAAAATTTTACGCAAAGCCGCTAAGTATATACAAAGAGAACAATAAAAAATCAGCTTTTGATTTTAGAGTTAATTCTTAAAAAATATTGTCAGTCCCGGCTTTAAGACGCAAAGAAAAAATCCTTAAAAGCTGTCTAAAAATAGAATTTTGATTCTCCATGCAAGCCGTTGGTGTCCCCACCAACGGCGGCGGCCCGCCGTGGTCGGTGTCCTCATCGACCACTGTTAGATCCAAAGAAAAAATCCTTAGGGATTTTAGGAAACAAATGACTGTTTGCTTTTATTTCATACTTTCGAAACTTCAGTATTAAATAACGTAAACCAATTTCAATGAATCAGATTGCCACACAAAAAGGTCATCCAAAAGGTCTTTGGGTTTTATTCGGAACAGAAATGTGGGAACGCTTTAACTATTATGGCATGCGTGCTATTTTGGTTTTGTTCATGACTAAAGCATTGTTGTTTGATAAAGCTTTTGCATCGAATCTTTATGGCAGCTACACCAGTTTAGTTTACTTAACGCCTTTGATTGGTGGATTTATTGCAGACAGGTATTGGGGCAACCAACGTTCTATTATTGCAGGCGGTATTGTGATGGCTTTGGGTGAATTCATCTTATTCTTTTGCGGATCCACTTATGCCTCTTCTCCGGGTCTCTCTTCTATTTTGTTCTTCAGTGGTTTGGGTTTAATGATTGCAGGTAATGGTTTTTTTAAACCAAACATTTCTGCCTTGGTTGGACAGTTATATCCAAAAGGCGATAGAAGAATTGATCCTGCTTACACCATCTTCTATATGGGTATTAATGTGGGGGGTGCTTTGGGCCCTTTTATATGTGGACTGGTAGGTGATACCGGACGTCCTGAAGATTTTAAATGGGCTTTTTTAGCAGGCGGTATTGCAATGTTGATCAGTGTTGTTGTGCAGTTAATGTTTCATCATAAATATGTGCTTGATCCAGAAAAAAATGTGTTGGGATTAACACCTAAAGATTCTCCGGTTATATGGACCAAACCCATTGCTATGATTGTAGGGTTGGCCGCATTATCTGCAGTTGCAATTGGGTTATTATATATTGATGCCAAAGTTGTGAGCTATATGCCCTACCTGCTTGCCGGTGCTGCCATCTTTATTATTGTCATGATCATGACCGATAAAACAATAAACGCTATTGAAAAGCAAAGAGTGTCAGTCATCTTTATTGTGGTTTTCTTTGTCATCTTTTTCTGGAGTGCGTTTGAACAGGCAGGAGCGTCTCTTACTTTTTTTGCAGATGAACAAACGCAAAGAGACCTGGGCTTTTTTACTGTTCCTGCCAGTTGGTTTCAATCGTTGAACTCTGTTTTTGTTGTTGCCTTTGCGCCTTTGTTTGCCTGGCTATGGATAAAGCTTGGTAAATGGGAACCATCGGCTCCTACTAAAATGGCCATTGGTTTGCTTCTGCTCTCTCTTGGTTATTTATGGATTTCGTTTGGAGTGAATAATGTTGGCACCGGCATTAAAGTGAGTATGATCTGGCTCATTGGAATGTATGCCTTGCATACATGGGGCGAACTTTGTTTATCTCCTATTGGTTTATCCTTAGTAAATAAATTAGCGCCTTTTAAATATGCTTCTTTATTAATGGCGGTTTGGTTTTTGGGAAATGCTTTTGCCAATAAACTGGCAGGTGTGTTAAGTGCATTATACCCCGATGGTAAAACAACCAGCTTTCTTGGATACGAAATGAATAACAATTATGATTTCTTCATGTTATTTGTTGTGATGGCAGGAGT
>JAYUTS010000114.1:0-8254 GCA_043754995.1 Chitinophagaceae bacterium | reverse complement strand
GAAATTAAAGCAGGAAAACAAACACCGCACCTTATCCATTGATGAGTTTAATATTGACATGGATTCAACTTATCAGAATCCTGAAGACAAATTTTTATCAGCCGAATCGCTGAGTCATATTGAATCTGTTATTGAAAGCCTGCCGAACAGGGCCAGGCTTATTCTGAAATTAGCTAAAGAAGATCGGTTGCGGTATAAAGAAATTGCCTTACTTTTAAATATCTCAATAAAAACCGTTGACCACCAACTTGCTATCACCCTCAAAAAGATAGCCATAACCTTGGGAATAACTTTTCGAAAGAAAAGTTAAAGATTTGTAGAAAGTTGTTAGGGGATTTTTTCATTTTTTGACTCCTTATTTCACTACACGTATGAACAGGGACAAAATCTGGTATTTATTTGCTCGAAAACTAACTGCGGAGGCGAGCAAAGAAGAGTTACATGAACTTGAGCAACTGGTTCTGGAAGACTCCTCTTTGCATTATGAATTAAAAGCAATCACACATCTTTGGGAGAAAGAGCCCCAACAGGATGCAGAATATCTCGAGGCAACCTATCATTTGCACTACGAGAAAATGAAAAAATTGGGTTTTGAACCAGGCATTTCAGAAGAAAAAGAAAAAAAACAGTACCCTAACCATATTTCATTTCTTTCAGGAGTTAAGATGAAAGTTGCTGCAATTGGTTTTTTATCAGTCATCATCATCATCATTGCAGTAACAGTTGTGTTCCTGAAGAATACCGAAAAAGCTCCACTTATTGTTGAGGGAAAAGCATGGGTACTTAAAAATGAAGTGGTGGTTAAAAGAGGGTCCAATACACAATTTAAACTGCCCGATGGCTCAACCGTTTGGCTCAATGCAGGGAGTAAGTTGAATTATGATAAAATCAATGAATCAGGACTGAGGGAAGTGTATTTAACAGGAGAGGGTTATTTTGATATCGTAAGAAACACAGAGCGTCCTTTTATTATTCATACATCAACAATTGACATCAAAGTATTAGGTACAAAGTTTAACGTAAAGGCCTACCCTGATGACAAAACGGTAGAAACAAGTCTTATTCACGGAAGCGTGGAAGTTGTTGTTAAGAGCAGGCCCCAGGAAATATATTTACTGAAACCAAATCAGAAATTGGTTTTAATGAACGAAGCATATGGGCTGAAGACAGTTAAAGAGCAACGTATTTTAACAGCAAGCATTCCTATCGTTACCATTAAAAAACTGAGTTATTTAAATGGCGATACCTCAGCGGTTGAAACATCCTGGATCAAAAACAAGCTTTCGTTTGAGGAAGAAAGTTTTACAGACCTGGCTAAAAGATTAGAACGATGGTATGATGTGGAGATCAATTTCAGGAACAGGGAAATAGGCGAAGAGTCTTTTTCCGGATCATTTGAAACAGAAACTCTGAAACAGGCACTGGAAGCAATCAGGTTTTCAAACAATTTCAGGTTCAATTATAAAATTGAAGGTAAGAACGTAGTGATTTATTAATTGATGATAAAACTAATGATTATGACTATGCCAATCAACTCATCCTGATTGTATGAAAAACGGGAAATGTTGGAGCATCTCCCGCCAGTAGTACACTCTTTACTAAGAAACCGGGTATCAGGTAAAAGATTCGGTTTCCATTTATACTACCAAACACTAAAAGTATGAAAAAAAATTCTTCGATTGCTAAGGCCATGCTGGTCTTAAAAAAGCCTCTATTGATTATGAAACTAACGACTTTGCTTGTTATTTTCTGCGTGTTTCATGCTGCTGCCGGAGTTAATGCTCAAACGATTACACTCAAAGCCAGCGATGCTGAAATTGCACAAATACTCACAACTATTCAAAAACAGGGCGACTTTCGCTTTATTTTTAACAGCCGCTTAAAAGATTTAAAACAAAAAGTATCTGTAAACTTCGATAATGTTGAACTGAAGGAAGTAATGCAGCAACTTTTTGAAGGCACCAGTCTTACCTATCTTCAACTGGAAAACAACCTGGTTGCCATCCGTTCTACCAGTCCCGACGAAAAAGACATCAGGGTAACCGGGAAAGTAACTAATGAAGCAGGTGAAGGTGTTTCAGCAGCTTCGATAATGATCAAAGGAACTTCAAACGGAACCGTTACTGATGGGGATGGAAATTTTGCCATTACTGTTCCTGAAAATGCGGTGTTAATTTTTTCTGCTATTGGTTATAACTCCATTGAAGTTCCGGTTGCGGGAAAACAAGTATTAGCGGTTAGATTAGTACAGTCCACCAAAAAAATGGATGAGGTAGTAGTAATTGGATATGGTACTGCCAGCAGAAGAGATTTAACCGGTTCTATTGCTAAAGTAAAAGGCGATGTTATTGCTGCTCAACCCAACTCCAATCCTTTATCTTCTTTGCAGGCTAAAGTGGCAGGTTTATCTATTATCAATACCGCTATCCCGGGTGCTGCACCTGATGTGCGTATCAGGGGAACAATCAGTGTAGGTACTATTCGCCCAATTTATATCATTGATGGAATTTTCAGTGATAATATGGATTTTGTTAACCCAAGTGAAATTGAAAGTATAGAAGTGTTGAAAGACCCTTCCTCACTGGCCATTTTTGGTATCAAAGGTGCGGCAGGTGCAATCATTGTAACAACAAAGAGAGCGAAAGCCGGCCAGATCAATATCAATTTCAACACAACTTATGGATTTAAAAAGCTGGTGGATAAAATTCAATTAGCAAATGCTGATGAGTTCAGATCACTGCTTGCATTTGAAGCAAACAACCGTGTGGCTGATGATCCATCTGCAAACTCCCTGTTGAATTTTGTAAACAATGTTGGAGGTCCGGGTATGTCGGCTTATACAGGTAATACAGATTGGATTGATGCCGTAACCAGGGTTGCAAAATTTTCAACCACCAATCTTGGTGTTGATGGAAGCACTGATAAAAACAGGTTCCATTTTGGTTTGGGTTATACCTACGATGAAGGACTTGTAAAACATGTAAGGTATGATCGTTTAACCATCAATGTAAATGATGAATTCAAAGTAAATAAAACATGGAAAATAGGATTCGGTGTGATAGGTTCTAAAGAAAATCTGCCGTACAACAGCGGTGCTTTAGAAAATGCGAGGAGAACATTGCCGATTGTTTCTGCTGTTACAAAAGAGTTCTTTACCAAGAACCCTTATGGTGTTGATTCAGGAAATTATAACCTGTACTCCAACACACCCATCATTCAAAATTCAGAAACCAATCCAATGGCCACATTGGAAAATAACTGGAATAAAAAAATTGATGACAAGTACCGGTTTGTAGGAAACTTTTTTGTTGATATTAATATCACCAAAGACCTCAACTTCAGAAGTACATGGTATGGCGATTTGAGTTTCCGCAACAACAGGGAATATACTCCTTTGTATAACCTGTACGACCCTACCAGAACAGGTAGCCAGGTAATTGGCAGGAACACCACTACGGCTGTACGGCAGGATTTAATTAATACAAAAGCGTTTCAGCAGGATTATATCGCCACCTATAAAAAGAGAGTGGGCGATCATTCTTTTACTGCTACCGGTGGTTTCACAACATACTATTTCAAGTATGAGCAGCTCAGCGGAACAGTTAGTCAGAAAGTAGAAGGTGTAAACATCATTCCGGATAATAAACGATTCTACTATATCACTACAGGTTTTGGCGATGTAAAAAGTATTATACCAACAGGTCAGAGTGAATATACTACGGTATCGGGTTTAGCAAGGCTCCTTTACAATTATAAGAGTAAGTATTATTTCAATGCCAGTTTCCGCAGAGACGGAGCCAGCCAGATCAACCGTGAGTTTTCAAAAAAATTCCAGAACTTCTGGGCAGTAGGTGCGGCATGGGAAATATCTAAGGAAGGGTTTATGGAAAATCAGGACCTGTTCGATTTTCTTAAATTAAAAGCATCAACCGGTTTATTAGGAAACTTTACAACTCAGGGAAAAGCGTACCCTGCTTATCCAACTATTTCAACTAATTCTTCTGCAGTATTTGGCGAAAATCTGATTCCTGTTTATGTGGCAGATTACCTGTTTGATCCGAATTTACATTGGGAAACAGTTAAATCATCGGAAATTGGATTGGAAGCCGATATGTTGAAAGGGCAATTACATTTTGAAGCTGCGTACTATTATAAGAAGACAGAAGGATTGATTGTATTGTTAGAACCATCAGGTATTTTGCCAACTCTTACTAATAACGGTTCCATTCAAAATAACGGGTTTGAATTTTCTGCCAACTGGAATCATAACATCACGAAGGATTTAATTTTTACAATAGGCGGTAACCTTACCACTTATAAAAACAAAGTATTGCATCTTGAATATCCTTCAAGACAGCGTATTTCATCCAGTGAGCAAACGCCCAACCAGGCTCAAACAGGTTTCCCTATCGGATATTTTTATGGACTGGTAGCGGATGGTATTTATCAATCCTATGCCGACATTCTTGCTTCTCCTGTAAATACGATTAATGGTGGAGGTGTTAAACCGGGCGACTTAAAGTATAAAGATTTAACCGGCGATGGTGTAATTGATGAAAACGACAGAACCATGATTGGTGATCCTACTCCTGATTTTACGTATGGAATCGGTACTACATTAAAATACAAAGCCTTTGAACTTGGAATTGATTTTGCCGGTAGTTATGGCAATGAAATTTACAGGGTTTGGGGTACATCAGAACAGAAGAACTCTGTTTATAATTATCCTAAATATTATACTGAAGGATGGACAACTCCAGGTTCATCAAACTGGGTACCCATTGTTAACCAAAATCATTTGGTTAACAGGGCTCCTTCTTCTTATGGTATTGAGGATGGAAGTTATTTCAGAATCAGAAATCTGAGTCTGAACTATACGATTGCAAGCCTGGCAAAAATTACTGCCATTAAAAATATCCGTTTGTCGTTCACCGTTCAAAACCTTAAAACATGGAAACGTAATATTGGTTACTCTCCTGAGTTTGCCGGTGATGCATTGGGTTACGGGATGGATTTTGGTGGTGCAGGAAGTGCATTACCCCGTGTAATGACATTTGGTTTGAATGTAAATTTTTAATTTATAAAAAATTAAATAGTTGAAAATGATAAAGATTAATAAACTGATAGCAGGAGTTCTAATTGGCTCAGCTATCATCATTTCTTCCGGTTGCAAGAAGTTTCTCGACAGGGAGCCTCTTGGCGTAACTGTTGATGATATTAAAGTAGGAGCGCTTGAAGGAAAGGCATTGGGTTTGTATGGCGCTATCCGCAACTCTGCCGACCAGCCTTATTGCGGCGATGGATTCCAGAATATTCCCTGGGTAGCCATGAATGGGTTCCGGAGCGATGATGCAGAACTTGTATCCGATCCCGGAGCTTCTGCCTGGCATACAACCTATGATAACTTTGTTTATACAAAAGATGATTGGGGTGCAGGACTTTACTGGGATAAGCACTATGTATTCATTGGGCTTTGCAACGATGCATTGGATGAAGCAGTGAAGGGAGGTTATACCGATCCTGCATCAATCATTAATATTGCAGAAGCAAGATTCTTTCGTGCACTGGCTTATTTTGATTTAGTGCGTACCTATGGCGATGTGCCTAAGATTGATTTTAAAATCAACACACCAACAGATGGTAATAAAACCAAATCACCTGCTGCAGATATTTATGCATTAATTGATGCCGACCTTACTTATGCAGCACAAAATCTTCCGCTTACATGGGAGTTAAAATATAAAGGACGCTTAACAACGAATGCCGCAAAAGCGTTACGTGCAAAAGCACTTTTATACAGACAGCAGTGGGCTCAATCATTAGCTCTCAATAAAGAAATCATTGCATCAGCTCAATACCAGTTGTACACACCTTTCTGGAGGATGTTCAAAAAAGAAGGAGAACTTGGAGTTGAGTCTATTTTTGAAATACAATCATCAAAAACTGCGGGTGATGGAAACAGTTACTGGAGCCGTTTAGGTCAATGCCAGGGTGTAAGAGGATCCGGAACATGGGATTTGGGCTGGGGTTGGAACACTCCATCTGCAGGTCTTGTAGCTGCATTTGAAACCGGTGATGTAAGAAAAGAGGCAACCATTTTATTTTCGAATCAATCAGATGGAGGAGTTAATACCGGTGGATACGGTTTGGTAGTTCCTAATCTTACAAACGCATTGTACTGGAATAAAAAAGTATATAATCAATACAGCGATTACCAGGCAGCAGGTTTAGGTACACCCAATAATGAAGCACAGAATACATGGGTCAACCAACGGGTGCTGCGTTATTCTGATGTATTATTAATGGCGGCTGAAGCAGCGAATGAAGTTGGTGGCGCTCAAAACCAGGTTGATGCAACCACATGGGTGAACATGGTTAGAACAAGAGCCGGTTTGCCGAATATTGCTTTTGTAAGCCAGGCGCAAATGCGGGCTGCTATTAAACAGGAAAGAAGAGTGGAGTTTGCAATGGAGTATGAACGCTTCTTTGACCTTGTAAGATGGGGTGATGCAGTAAGTGCTTTAGGAAGTTTAGGATATCAGAACAAACATCGGTTTTATCCTTTACCATCATCTGCATTGAATGCCAACCCGAGCCTTGTTCAAAATCCAGAATGGCCATAAATTATTTAACTATAAACTAATTCACAATGATAAAAAAGTTCAGTTTAATACCGCTTTCTGCATTGCTGATTTTTGCAATCGGCAGTTGCCAGAAAATGAAAAGGCCTGATCTGGGCAAATACATTGAAGATTCAAATCCGCCCAATAGCCCCTTGAGGTTTTATGCAGCTATGGATGGTACCGGAGCTGATAATTTAAGAAATGCCGTTGACAGCATTAAAGCAAATTTCCCCATTACCAATACTATGACTTCAATTGCTGGAATAAAGGGTAAGGCAATGCAGGGCGCAGATGGCAAAGCAATTATTTATCCATCGGCGAATGATTTTTCTAAAGCAACAAGTTTCAGTATTGCTTTGTGGATGAAGAATGCCGCAGCAGCGGGGCGTACAGAATTTGTATTCTCACTGGTTGATGATAAGTATGGCTGGCATCACAGTGCTATTTTTCTGTTGATTGAAAATCAAACAGCAGTTAAAAGCACAATGAAACTGGCTATTATGGATCAGTGGCTGGAAGGGGATTTCAATAAACCATTGTTTGATGGAAGCTGGCACCATATTGTTTATTCTTACGACCAGGCAACATCAAAGATGACTTACTACTTTGACGGAGCTTTAGTAACGGGTATGACAGCTACTCAAACGGACGTTAAAAAATCCGGTGCTCCCAGAGGTGCTGTTGATTTGACTTCAGGCAAAAAATTAATTCTCGGCGGATGGAATAAACATGGTGGCGCTGATGGTCCTACCGATGACTGGATAAAGACTTATTCGGGTGCATTAGATCAGTTCAGGTTGTATAATAAAGCATTAACAGCGGCTGAAGTACAGGCTTTATTTGCCGGTAAATTATAAGTCTCTCGTTTTTTTGTTTTAAGAAAACATATTCAACAAAGGGCTGAACAACTTCCTGTTTCAGCCCTTTTAATTTATAAAGAGTATCCTGCTAATTTTTTATGTTATTGAAAAAATCTGTTCATTATCTACTTTGTATTTCTCTTTCGTTCATAAGTATCCTTTCATCCTGTAAGGAAAAGGAAGTTACTATGTTTGAAACTATTCCATCTTCCAAAACCAATATCAGTTTTAATAATAAGGTAGAAGACAAAGACATGTTTAACATCCTTTATTATTTATATTTCTATAATGGCGGCGGTGTAGCTACCGGTGATATTAATAACGATGGATTGGTAGATGTTTACTTTACTGCAAACAGCAAGGGAAACAATAAATTGTATTTAAATAAAGGGAGTTTTCAATTTGAAGATATCACTGCAACAGCCGGTGTTGGTGGTTCTGCCGATTGGTGTTCAGGAGTTACCATGGCAGATGTAAATGCGGATGGTTTTATTGATATCTATGTGATGGCCAGCAGCCAGCATCATAACTTAAAAGGCAACAATGAACTTTTTATCAATAACAAAAACGGCACCTTCACCGAAAGTTCACAAAAATATGGATTGAATTTTTCAGGCTTTGGTACTCAGGCCGCTTTCTTTGATTATGACCGTGATGGCGATCTGGATTTGTTGGTAGCCGGGCGGGTGGAGCCATGGAATTATCCAAAGCCCGTATCAAGCTTTATTTATAGAAATGATACGAAAGGCGGAGTCGTAAAATTTACAGATG
>JAYUTS010000113.1:0-3616 GCA_043754995.1 Chitinophagaceae bacterium | reverse complement strand
ATATATTTCTTACCAGAGAATTACTATCAAGGCTTAATATATTTAGCATTTATTCTTTTCTCAATACATAGACTCGTAAAATTATTTCTGTTGCAGTGGGAGCAAAAAAAGGGAATTTTATGTGAGGGCAGGTTGGTTGGTTATAAAAAATCTGATGAAAACGAAGTTCTTAGTATTAACTATGATATTGACATAGAGTTTTTATCCCCCACAGATGATAAGGTATATATTATTAAGGGAAAACAGAGACATAAACCAATCGATACTCTTTATAATGTTGTTTTAAATTCAAAAAAACCAGAACAATCATTAATAAGGTCACATTTGAGCTATGAACAGGTATTTTTCTTTCTGTTTATTTTAATTGTATTCGGGTTCTTATTTATCAAAGCCGTCTTTTAGTAATATGTTTTACTACTATAAATTCTTCTATTAGAACTAGGAGGCGCCTCCTTTCTCACCCACAAACCATTGCTCTTTATCTTTAAACAACACATTAAAGGTTGTTAAAGAACCATAGCATCTTGTAATATATTGCTGGATGTTTACTTTTTCTTCATCGCCCAGGTTTTTACTGCTGTTGATGTTTTGTTCCAATACACGAAGCCTGTCTCGCAGCATCACGATCTTGTGAAAAAAATCTTCAACAGGAATTTCTTTGGGCTTTAATGTTTTGTCTTTGGGTTGGAGCAACAGGGTACCACCTTCCCATTTTTCACCCAGCGGAACTTTTTCCGTTACATCGCCCCAGAGCCGTAATATTTTTAATAAACTTTTTTCTACTTCACTGTGCGTTTCAATTTCTGCTGTTACATTCTCAGGAATAATTTCATCCAGGCCAGCATCGGTCTTATCAATTTCTTTGATGCCGACATTGATAAAAGAGATCAAATACGTTGCATAGCGAATACCGACGATCACACCAGGTCCGTGTTGTGTATGTTGCAGGCGTGTGCCGATGCCGAGTGTAGTTTGTTCCATGTTCAATAATTTTAAAAAGACAAAGTACAAATCATTCTTTAATCTTAAACCAAAACGAACCACCATGCTGCTCTACAGCCGGAAGCTCTTTCCACAATGGTTGTAGTATCTGCTTTAACTCTTCATCTATACTTATATAATAATTCGGTGCAATGACTTCATAACGATCGGGATTACTCAGCAGCATTGTTGCAAGCATATATTGCTCTGCATAAAAACGATCGCACATGTTTTGCGGATAATCATACGGCAGATAAATATCATGCACCTGCACAATTACTCCTCTTTTCAGCTTTGGTAATACTTCCATAAAAAACCATTGCACATCACTGTTGGCATGTAAAAGATGTGAACCATCAAAAAACAGGATATCGTTTGCTTCCAGTTGTTCAAACAAAGAAAGTGGTGCTTGCTGTAATGAAACGTTCAGCCATTCATCTGCAACTGACGCAATTTCTTTTCTTGGGGATGGATCAATACAAGTGATACTATAAGTAAGACCCTGTTTAGCTTTTGCTTTGGCTGCAATCTTGGTACTGGTACCACTGCCGATCTCTACATAACGTTTAGGGTTAAAAGAAGATAAGAGTGTATAAAGTACAACCATATCTAAACCGGGCAGGAATTGATTATTCCAACCGGGTTCCTTTGCCACGGTGTTTGCTTGATCTTCTTTAATGCTGAGAAAAATATCTTTCAACTGTAATGCCTGTAGCAACAGTTGCCTATAACTGTTTTTATTCTGCCCAATAAGCTGTAACAACTGTTGATGGGGTTGCTCTTTTGTATATACAGGCGAAGGATGCACCGCATAATCCAGCAGGGCCAGCCTGTTGAGACGAAAAAAAGCATTGTATATTTTCCTGAGCTGCTGCATCTGTTCCGTTTTATTTTACCGACAAAGTAAACCTTTCTTTTAAAAAGGTTTTATCTTGCTCTTATAACTGTATTGAAAATATGTATGCACCCGAGAGTTATTGGAATGATGTTGCCAAAGAAATCTCAATTAGAAATCAAGGAACTGTAATTGCAGGAGATGATGAACCTTATTACAGGTATAAAAGAGAAGTTTTTTTACAAACTTTTAAAACACTTCCTTTTTTTGATAAGAAAGTAATGGAATTAGGGTGTGGCCCAGGTGGAAATCTTGTGGAGGCATCAGCGTTTCATCCATCTGAATTATGGGGTGTAGATGTATCAGGTGAAATGCTCAAACTTGCAGAAAAACAAAAGAGCGACAAAGGGATTCATATAAAAAAAACCAATGGATTAATTATTGACTTTCCTGATCTCTATTTTGATCTTTCTTATACAGCAACCGTTTTACAGCATAATACAAATGAGGATTCACTAAAAAAATTAATCCTGGAGCTTTGCCGTGTAACAAAAAAAGAGATCTATATTTTTGAGCGAATAGAAAACAGGATCAAAGGACATGAGTCCAACCTGGGCAGGCCTGTTACCTATTATGAAAAATTATTTTCTGAAGGAGGGTTTTCACTAAATACTATTAAACCAATAGCCACACCTGTCAGTTATTACACTTGTGGGTTCATTAGAAAAGTGTTTAATTCAAAAAAAAGGAAAGAGGGAGAAAAGCCAACAGGGATTTCAGTATTACTGCAATCAATAACATTGCCGGTAACTTCTTTTTTTGATAGGATCATTCCTACAAAGCGAGATTTAATCATGCTTCATTTTAATAGAAAGTAAATGACGCAGTTATTCAATACCGGCATTTTACTCCAGCTCAAACGCTTGATCAAGAAGCTGCCCATTGCTGTTACCCGTAACCAGCAATACGATGTACAAACCAAACAAATCATACAACAGGTATGCAAACCCGGCAGTAACGCCATTGATGTAGGTACACATACAGGAGATATACTTGATCTGCTGGTACAACAATCGCCCCATGGTTTTCATTTTGGCTTTGAACCTATTCCTGTTTTATATGAAGCATTGAAAACAAAATATGCGCACAACGATCAGGTAAAGCTGTTTGATATTGCATTAACCAACGAAGCAGGTGAAACCAGCTTCAATTATGTTACGAGCAACCCATCGTATAGTGGAATTAAAAAAAGAAAGTACGACAGAAGCAAGGAAACAGATACGATCATTACCGTCAAACAAAATCTCCTGGACGAAATCATTCTTCCCTTCAATAAAAAAATTGATTTTATAAAGATAGATGTGGAGGGTGCAGAGATGGCCGTATTAAAAGGTGCCAGTGCGTTGATTCGTAGAGATCAGCCGGTAATTGTATTTGAATGCGGATTGGGGGGAACAGATGTGTATGATACCACACCGGAGCAGCTCTATGATTTTTTTCATGAGCATAGCTACCATCTTTCACTGATGAAGGATTTTCTGCAATCAAAATCATTCATCAGCAAACAGGCATTTGCAGAACAGTATTACCAAAAGTTGAATTATTATTTTGTTGCCTCACCTGTTATTGTTCCGGAAATGGATGGATCGCCTGAGGTGTAACGGCTCTTAACGTTCCTTCCTCGCAACAAAACGTTTTGCTGTTTCCTGTATATACATATAGAGTTCAATATCCAGGATATGTGTCATCAATTCATATTCGGGCCGGTACAACTGCATGTATTCATCTAATAAAGCTCCT
>JAYUTS010000112.1:0-8281 GCA_043754995.1 Chitinophagaceae bacterium | reverse complement strand
TATTTAATTTCGGTAAGCATAAAGGAAAACCTGTAACCCTTGTCTTAAAACAGGAACCACAGTATTATGATTGGATGATGAAAGGCGATTTTCCTTTACACACAAAACAAAAACTGACAGAAATCTTAAACCGTACGCTGTTAAAAAAGAACTAAACGTTCAAAGCATTTGATGATAGATAGAGTCGCTTTTTCGAAATAAACTAACTTACATACCCAAAGTTCACAGATTGGAAAAATTAGTTATCATACCTACTTATAACGAGAAAGATAATATTGTAAATATTATATATGAGGTGTTTGCACTGTATGATGATTTTCATGTGCTGGTGATTGATGATGGATCTCCCGATGGCACTGCACAACTTGTAAAAGATGTGGAACCTTCATTTCCGGGCAGGTTATTTATTGAAGAACGAAAAGGGAAACTCGGATTAGGTACAGCCTACATTCACGGGTTTAAATGGGCTATTGAAAAAGGCTATGATTTTATTTGTGAGATGGATGCCGATTTCAGTCATAACCCTGCCGACTTGGCAAGGTTAGTGGATGCCTGTAAATATGAAGGAGCTGATGTTGCAGTGGGCAGCCGTTATGTAACAGATGGGGCTGTTGCCAACTGGCCCCGAAACAGGATATTGCTTTCTAAAGGGGCCTCTTTATACACAAGATTAATTACATGGATGCCGGTAATGGATCCTACTGCCGGTTTTGTTTGTTATAAACGAAAAGTACTGGAGGCCATCAACCTCGATGGCATCAGTTTTATTGGATATGCATTCCAGATTGAAATGAAATTTGCTGCCTGGAAACTGAAATTTAAAATCAAAGAAGTGCACATCACTTTTGTTGACCGTAAGTTTGGTGTAAGCAAAATGAACAAGGGAATTGTAAAAGAAGGGATCTTAGGTGTTTTAAAACTCCGTTGGCAAAGTATCTTTAAGAATTATCATGTTCGTATTAAAAAAAATGCTGAGCCCCTCACCAAATTTTCATCGGAGGAAATGCTTACACAAAGCAATTCCTGAAAGTAATTCATGAACCCCACTACCAAAGCTTTTCTGCAATTACATGCTGCTGTTTTCCTGGCAGGATTTACCGGTGTACTTGGCCGCCTGATCGATCTCAATGAAGGCTGGCTGGTTTGGTACAGGATGTTGTTATCGGCACTTATTTTATTGCTGATTCTTTTATTCACTAAGCAAACGATTGTCATTGAAAGGAAATATGTACTTCAGTGTATTTCTATTGGCGGCATCATTGCTTTGCATTGGCTTTTCTTTTATGGAAGTATCAAGTATGCCAATGTATCCATTGCATTGGTTTGTTTTGCCGCTACAGGTTCTTTCACAGCTTTGCTTGAACCATTACTCACAAAAAGAAGGGTAGATATTATTGAAATCCTGCTGGGGCTTTTGGTATTGTTGGGGATTTATCTCATTTTTCATTTTGATGTACACTATAAAACAGGCATTATCTTAGGTGTGATGGCCGCATTTTTATCGGCCCTGTTTCCCATTTTTAATAAACGGTTGATTCAAAAAATTCCTGCAGCTAATCTTACTTTATATGAGTTGGGTGGAGGATGGTTGGTGCTCACTTTGTTACTTCCTTTTTATCTGCAGCTTTCTCCTGCTCTTACTGCCATTCCATCTTTGAATGATTGGTTCTGGTTATTGATACTGGCATTATTTTGTACAGTACTTGCTTTTCAACTTTCTGTTCATGCATTAAAGAAAATATCTGCCTTCACCGCCAATCTTACTTATAACCTGGAGCCCTTATATGGCATTGCACTTGCTTTTTTATTGTTTCATGAAAATAAAGAATTAGGCAAAGGATTTTATTTTGGCATTGGGTTGATTGTATTGAGCGTTGTTATACAAACGCTGAGAGTGTGGAGGAATAAACAGCATACCTGATTTTCAGAAAAACAATGACCCTTCTGTTTTCATCAGATGCCTGTAATGATTCTATTCATAAATTGTTTATTCCACTCGTGTAAAACAGAGCATGATATAAATTGTTTACTTTAACTTCAGGCCTTTTAAATAAACTGCACATGAGAAATTTGATTCCCGGCATCCTGCTGCTGATGCTTCCATTCCTTTCAATTGCACAAAACAAAAAGCCTCTTGATCATACAGTGTATGACCAATGGCAAAGTGTGCAGGCTCCGCAAATCAGTAATGATGGTAAATGGGTTGTTTACATGGTCAATCCACAGGAAGGCGATGGAGAACTCATACTTCAATCAACTGATGGAAAGTATAAAAAGCAGGTTCCAAGAGGATACGGATCTGTTATTTCTCAGGATAGCCGCTTTGTTATTTTTAAGATTCGTCCTTCATTTAAAGATACCCGTGATGCACGCATCAAAAAGAAAAGACCCGATGATATGCCAAAAGACAGTTTGGCTATTGTTGAATTTGGAAAAGACAGTGTGTGGAAAGTTGCAAGGGTAAAAACATTTAAAACCCCTGAAAAAGGAAATGATTGGGTAGCTTATCATATGGAAAAGGCTTTGCCCGAACCACCCAAACCTGCACCCAAACAAGATTCCATTACACAGATCAATAAATTAATGTCAATGGCCGACTCTTTAATGAGAGTTGCCGACAGCATCCGCAATAAAGCCAATGAAGCTAAAATAAAAGGAATGACTGTTTTGCAGGCTCCGAAAAGAGAAGCAAGACCTACCGGCATAAGAGCTACTGAAGAGCCTGTTGAAGAAGGAACTGAATTGGTTGTTCGGAACACAATGACGGGTGAGGAAAAGAAATTTAAACTGGTGAGTGATTACTATTTCAGCAAAGCAGGAAATGCATTACTGATTAAAACTTCGAAAAAGAACAATGATACATTAAGCAAGAGCTTAGTTCTGTGGATGAGTACAGCAACCGGCAAAATTGATACGGTGATGAAAGGCTTTAATGAAGCTAAGAATTTTGCAATGGATGAAACAGGTGGTCAACTGGCTTTTGTGGCAGAAAGGGACAGTGTAAGTAAAGCCTTGAAGAAATTCTATAAGCTCTGGTATTATAAACCCGGTATGGATAGCGCAAAACTAAAAGTGTATATGAATACAGCGGGTATCAAAACAGGAATGACTGTAAGCCCTGATTATATCAATAAATTCAGCAAAAACGGCACAAGGCTGTTCATTGGTATGTCACCGATCCGTCAGCCTAAAGACACTACGCTTGCAGATTTTGAAACGGCAAGACTTGATATATGGCACTACAAGGATGATGAACTGCAACCGCAACAATTGTTTCAGGCAACGAATGAATTAAGAAGAAGTTACCTGGCAGTGATTCATCATGACGCCGATGCCATTACAACATTAGCCGATGAAAATCTTGAACGCATTGAATTAAGTGACGAAGACAATGGAGATATGGCTCTTGGCGAAACCAACAAAGGGTATCGTGTACAAAATCAATGGGAGCAATTCAATTACCAGGATCTTTATCTCGTAAATGTAAAAACAGGTGAACGTAAATTAATTGCAAGTAAATTAAGAGGTGGTGGAACTATTTCACCCAATGGAAAATTTGTGGGTTGGTACGATTGGAAAAAACGTCACTACTTCACGTATGATATTGCCACCGGCAAAACGATCAATGCAACAATGGATATTAAAGTTCCACTGTATGATGAAGATGATGACCATCCGGATGATCCGCCACCACATGGTGTTATGGGCTGGCAGGCAAATGATGCAGCTATGTATGTATATGATAAGTTCGATATCTGGAAAGTTGATCCAACAGGCGCAGTAAAACCAGTTTGCATAACCAATGGTATTGGTCGTAAAAAACAACTCACTTTCCGTAATACGATTTTAGACAGGGAAGAACGATTCATTAAAGACGGGCAAACATTAGTATTAAATACGTTCGATAATAAAGAAAAAGGAAGCGGATGGGTTGTTTATAAAACCGGCAATCAGTTTGTGTTAAACGAAACAATTCCTGTAACAAATCCTGTTGCATTTAATGCCTTTGGTGGAACGTTGAAAGCGAAGAACAGCGATGTGTTTTTGTATTCGGCTTCAACCACACAAATGAGCCCTGCCATTTTTTCAACAACGTTAAGCAATGCACAGGATCATAAAACTGCGATTCAGTTAAGCAATACCAATCAACAGCAAAAAGATTATAACTGGTACACGGTTGAATTGCATAAATGGAAAATGTTTGATGGCAGGGAAAGTGAAGGCCTGCTGTTTAAGCCTGAAAATTTTGATCCAACAAAAAAGTATCCCGTCATTTTTTACTTCTATGAAAGAAATGCTGATACACGTTACAATTACCGGGCACCTGCGCCAAGTGCATCAACCATTAACATTGCCTACTTTACCAGCAATGGTTATTTGGTTTTTGATCCCAATATTTATTATAAAAATGGTGAACCCGGAGAAAGCGCTTATAATTCTGTTGTAAGTGCGGCAAAATATCTCAGCAAAATGAAATTTGTTGATAGTACAAAGATGGCTATTCAAGGACAAAGTTGGGGTGGTTACCAGGTTGCTTATTTGGTAACACGTACAAAAATGTTTGCAGCAGCAGGGGCAGGAGCGCCTGTGAGTAATATGTTCAGTGCGTATGGCGGTATTCGTTGGGGTGCAGGTATCAGCAGGCAATTCCAATATGAAAAATCACAAACCCGTATTGGTTTTACACCATGGCAACGTCCGGATCTGTACACAAAGAACTCACCGGTATTTAAAGCCGATAAAATAACAACGCCACTATTATTGATGCATAACGATAAAGATGGTGCAGTGCCCTGGTATCAGAGTATAGAATTTTTTACAGCATTAAGAAGACTGGACAAAAGAGTTTGGTTGCTGCAGTACAATGATGAAGATCATAATTTGGTTGAACGCAGAAACCGGAAAGATCTTTCTGTTCGGCTGGGGCAGTTTTTTGATCATTACCTGAAAGGTGCGGCCATGCCTAAATGGATGAAAGAAGGCGTGCCGGCAACAAGTAAAGGAATTGATTGGGGATTGAAGATTGAATAAGCAGAAATCTTTTTAGAACGTCACCCCGACGCAGGAAAGGTCTCCCAAATTTGAAACATTACCAGATTTAAGTGATGTCTCCTTCGTCGGCATGACGATTAAAAAAGAGGCTGTCTTAAAACAAAATTTTAAGGCAGCCTTATTTTTATGGTGCGCTGCAATTAACTCTTCTAAACTCGGGGTAACAGTAAGGTTTGATTTTGAAGATAGTCCTTAAATACAGGGCTAACCAAAAGGGATAATTTTGACATAAGAATAAGACAAAAAAACAACCATCAACATTGCATCAACAGCCAGCAAAAGTTATTCAGTTCAATTGTGCATAAACCACTCTGAAAAACTAAAAATAAAAAAAGAGGCTGCCTACTTATGAGACAGCCTCTTTAAAATAAAGTGATTTATTTCTTCAGCTTTCCATAATCAAAAACCAGGTTGCAAAAGGCTTTTACACCAATATCCAGTTGGCTGTCATCAATTACAAAATCAGGTGTGTGATGACCGGTAGGTTGTGCACCTTTGGGCATTCCACCTAAATTAAAAAAAAAAGCAGGTGCCTTTTCGCCAAAAAAAGAAAAATCTTCTGCGCCAGTAGTCCATGTTCCTTCGCTTGTATTTTCTTTTCCTGCTGCAGTTTGTAAAGAAGGTATCATCATCGCCACCAGTTCTGGGGTGTTATAAGTAACCAATGTTTTATTATCAATCGTAACTTCCGCAGTGGCGCCATATGCTGCTGCAATATTGGTAGCGGTGCGGCGTATTTTTTCCCACACATCTTTTTGCATTTTACTATCTAATGTTCTTATTGTTCCGCTAAATGTAACTTCCTCCGGAATAATATTTTCCCGTACACCACCTTGAAATTTACCAACAGTAATTACAACTGGAGCCATAGTAAGATCTTCGCTGCGGCTAACAATCGTCTGCAAACCATTAATGATTTGACTTGAAATCATAATAGGATCAATACCCAGCCAGGGTGCAGAACCATGAGCGCCTTTTCCTTTTACTTTTATGCTAAACCAATCGCTGCTGGCCATAAACGAACCACTCTTGTATTTAATTTTTCCAACTTCTAATCCACTTGAAATATGCAAACCAAAAATGGCATCTACTTTTGGATTATCCATTACACCTTCTTTAACCATTAATGGTGCACCACCTTCTTCTGTACCGGGCGAACCTTCTTCAGCAGGTTGAAAAATAAATTTTACAGTTCCCTGTATATCTTTTTTCATAGATGCTAATACTTCCGCAGTGCCCATTAAAATGGACACATGGGTATCATGCCCGCAGGCATGCATGACGGGAACCGGTTGCCCTAAATAATCTGCAATAACAGTTGATTTATAAGGAACATCAACACGTTCTTTAATCGGCAGTGCGTCAATGTCGGCTCTCAAAGCCATAACAGGGCCGGGTTTGCCGCCTTTTAAAAGAGCTACTACTCCTGTTTTAGCAACACCTGTTTTTACTTCGAGACCTAAACTTCTTAAATGATTGGCAATATATTCCATGGTTTTAAATTCACGGTTACCCAGTTCGGGGTTTTGATGGATATGCCTGCGCCACTCAATTAATTTTGGTAAAATGGCTTTTGCTTTCTGGTCAATCAGTTGTTGTATGTTTTGTGCTGAAATACTATTCCCTGCAAACATTAATAACAGGATTGGGATCAATTTTCTCATGTGGTATTTGTTGTAAATAATTTTTATCTGGTAGTGAAATTCAATTTAATTCTTTTTCAGAAATACATATCCATCGTACTCTACAAAATCGGCTGCTTTTATTTCAATCGCTTTTACGTTGTTGTTGACGATTTCAAAGGGCACTGCAAATTTTCCATAGCCGGGATGGCTCCACGTCAATAAGAAATTTTTATTATCAATATATTCCAGTTTGCCGGTAATGTTTGGATGATGACTTAACAATACTTTTAACTGGTTATTTTCTTTTACGATCTGCATGTCGCCATATACATGATTGTAATACTCGCCAACAAATGCATCAACAGGAACCGGTAATACAGGTTTCAACTTAACCCGGTCATCCCATTTTTTCCATTGCGATTCGTTTAATGCTTTATCCTGTTCCTGGAACTGTTGCATAAACATACTGCGGTTGGTATATTTCACACCGAGGTATGCATCCAGTATCTGGTAACGCAATGCTTCAAAAAAGTTTTGATTATCGTTGTTGGTGAGGATGCTGATGCCTAATTTTTCTTCCGGTACAAAACACACATTGGTTACAAAACCAAATGCACCACCTGTATGCCAGTACACCTGACGGCCGTTATAATCTGTCATGTATTCGCCCAAACCATAAGCACGGAAATGAGTAGGGTAGTAGGGCGATTTTCTTGAGCCGGTTAAAATATTTCCATCTCTTGTTCTTTGTAATACCTGCCAGGGAAGAATTTGCCTGCCATCTGCCTTGCCACTGTCTAATTGAAACTTCAACCATTTACTGAGATCATTCACACAACTCACCATGCTTGTTGCCGGGCCGAGATTATCAATTTCATCATAAGGAAGTTTTGTTAACGGGCCGAATGCATTGGTATAAGGTACTGCTACATTATTTCGCCTGGCCATGCCCGCAGTATTCATATACGTGTTGCTCATGCCAACCGGTTGCAGAATATGTTCACTCACATATTGCTCCCAGCTTATGCCGGTTACTTTACTGAGAATTTCACCTGCCACCAAAAATCCTGAATTGCAATAACCATAGTCCTGTCTGAATTGCCCCGATGGTTTCAGGAAACGCATTTTATAAATGATGGAATCTTTCGGGAGATTACTGTTCCAGAAAGTAAAATCGCCCTGGAATGTTTTGGTTCCCAAACGATGACAAAGCATATCTCTTACAGTTGCCAGTTCCGTGGAAGTTGAATCGTACAACCTGAACCAGGGAATATATTTGGTGACTTTATCATCTAACGACAACTTCTTTTCATAGTCAAGGTTTGATAAAGAGGTGCCGGTAAAGAGTTTGGAATTGGAAGCGATAATAAACAAAGTATTTTCATCTACTTTCTCAGACTTGCCAACTTCTTTTATTCCATAACCTTTCATAAAAACAGTTTTACCATCTTTTACAATCGTGATGGAGAGGCCGGGAATATTCCAATCTTTCATTCCCCTTGCAATATAACTGTCTAAACTATCGGAGATGAAGGAAGGCTGTTGTGCATTTGATTGTAAAACAAAAAAAAGTATGAATGCTGATAGTAATTTAAATTTCATAT
>JAYUTS010000111.1:0-8301 GCA_043754995.1 Chitinophagaceae bacterium | reverse complement strand
GAAGAGAGATCACAGCAGATATTGATCACTTAAGATATAATGCAGGTAATACACAAAGCCTCATTAATAGTTATCAAAACAATTTTCAACCTAAAATGCCGGATACTCTGTATGGTGTATTACCACAGAATATTTATATATACAGCGCAAAAGTTGATTATGTACATCCTTTTAAAAAAGGATTGAAGTTTGAAGCAGGGTTTAAAACAAGTTTTGTTGAAACAGATAATGTTGCCCGATATGATAGTTTGATCAATAATACGATGAAGCTGGATTCAGCCCGTCGCAACGATTTTGTTTACAAAGAAAATATCAATGCGGCTTATATCAACTTCAGTAAACAACTCAACAAAAGACTCAGTGCACAACTCGGACTGCGTTTAGAAAACACTTCAGCAAGAGGAAATTCAACGGGCTATGCTTTTAATAAGGATAAAGAAAAGTTTGCTGATTTTGATACAACCTTCACCTTAAACTATACACAACTCTTCCCAACTGTATATGTTCAATATGCAATTAATGAAAGGCATTCATTGGGTATGAATTATGGCAGGAGAATCCGCAGACCCGATTACGAAAGTTTAAACCCTTTTGTAGAATTTATTGATCGTTATACTTACGAACAAGGCAATCCTAACCTGAAGCCTCAGTTCAGCCATAACATTGAATTATCGCATACCTACAAAGGATTCTTAACCACAACATTCAATTATACAAACACCAATAATATTATTCAGGAAGTGTTGGAGCAGAACGAAGAAAGAAATGAGTCTTACATCAAGCGTGCAAATATTGCCAAGCAACAACAGTTTGGTGTAGCGGTAAGCGCATTCAAACAAATTAAAAAGTGGAGTGGTAATATTTATGTGAATGTTTACAATAATAAGTTTGAAGGGTTGGTTAATGGCGACTTCGTGACATTGGGCAGAACCACGATGGTTTTGAGTGCATCTAATTCCTACAAATTTGGAAAAGATTGGACAACAGAAATCAGCGGATTTTACAGAACAGCAGGTTATGAAGGAGTATTTCATATCCGTCCTTTAGGGGAATTGAATTTTGGAGTAAGTAAGCCTGTTTTAAAAGGTAAAGGAACGCTTAGGTTAAGTGTAAGAGATATTCTGTGGACACAACGGGGACAAGGCGAAATCAAGTATGGTTTGATTCACGCAAACTTCCAGCAAAGAAGAGATTCGAGAACAGTAGGTATGACATTCACTTACCGTTTCAGCAAAGGAAAGATCAATGGTAATGGTCGTCGGAAAGCAAGTGGTGCTGCAGATGAACAAAACCGTGTGAAAACCGGCGACAATTAAATCGGTTATTACATCTCTATATATTTCTCATGTTGATTGACGACCCCGGTTTCTACCGGGGTTTCTTTTTTGTAGCCTGTTTTATTTTTCAATATTTAATTTTGCATTGAAACACTTCGTATTTTGTACTTCTCACTTCAAACTTTTTATTATGCCTTCTTTTGATTTTGTAAGTAAAGTTGATGCACAGGCTTTAGATAATGCTGTGAACGTAACTGTAAAAGAAATTACAAACCGGTTTGATTTTAAAGGAAACCATGTAAAGATTGATTTAAACAAAAAAGACTTTAAAATAAATATTGAAGTGGAAGATGAAATGAAAATGCGTCAGTTGATTGATGTTCTTATCAGCCGTGCTCATAAACAGGGAATAGCTCCCGAAGCATTTGACCAAAGTAAGGAACCTTTTCAAAGCGGTAAACTCATTAAACAGGAGGTGCAAGTGAGGAATGGGTTGAAACAGGAAGACGCTAAAAAGATCGTTAAGGTCATTAAAGAATCCGGATTAAAGGTGCAGGCTTCTATTAATGATGATATTGTTAGAGTTACAGGTAAAAAAATTGACGACCTCCAGGAAGTAATCCAGGCATCAAAAGGATGGGAGCTTGGTATACCTTTACAATTTGAAAATATGCGTTCATAACATGTTTATAAAGTCCATTTTATGGCTTTTTATGTGAATAAACAAGTGCTAAACAGGTGCATATCAAATGAGCTAAAAATTTGGAATGAAGTATGTTTCTGTACTACTTTTAATTTACAAAGCCGCTGGAAAATTTAGCAATAAAAAAGAAGGTGGTGGAGCAGCAAAAGTCCGTCAAAAGATAATTGCTGATCCGGGAGCACTAGATAACTAAGTGTAAAAGCGAAAGCAATTATATTTAAAGATTTGGTGCTCCTTTTTTTATTCCCTGTTCATCCTTCCCAAACAGAGAAAACAAGGCTAAATTTCATTTTGCCAGAAGAGGATTTACCCCTAATTTTGCGCTTTCGTTTTAAAAATTGCACGGCTGAATCGTGCTGAAAACTCCCAGGAATTATGAAAAAAGAACTTCATCCATCGAATTATCGTTTTGTAGTGTTTAAAGACATGAGTAATGGCTATTCATTTTTAACCCGTTCTACCGCTCCTTCAAAGGAAATGGTAAAATGGGAAGATGGCAATGAATACCCCCTCATCAAACTGGAGATTTCCAGTACAAGTCATCCATTCTTTACTGGTCAGAACATATTGGTAGATACTGCAGGTCGTATAGATAAATTCAAAAAGAAATACGCAAAGAAAGCATAAGCTGAAAAGTTTCTTTAAGAGCCATTCAGTAAAAAGTATATCCTCCGGGTTTTCCCGGGGGATTTTTTGTGCCCGATGCCCCCATCCCCTAAAGGGGAGTAACAACACCCTCAAATTAAGTAACAAATAGTGTAGAAAAAACCACCCTAATCGGGTGGTTAATGAATTATTATAAACTTAAAAGCCCCCCTTTAGGGGATGGGGCATCAGGGCTTCTTTTATACATTAAACCTGAAATGCATTACATCGCCATCTTTTACGAGGTATTCTTTTCCTTCAATTCTTAATTTACCAGCTTCTCTGCAAGCGGCTTCTGTTTTATAAGTAATATAATCATCATAGCCAATTACCTCGGCTTTGATAAAGCCTTTTTCAAAATCGGTATGAATAACTGCAGCGCATTGTGGTGCTTTCCAGCCTTTGTGGAAAGTCCAGGCTCTTACCTCCTGTACACCAGCAGTGAAGTAGGTTTGGAGGCCCAGTAAGTGATAAGTGCCATGGATCAAACGATCAAGAGCAGGTTCTGTCATTTTATATTCATCCATAAATAACTGCTTGTCATCCGGATCTTCCATTTCACTGATCTGTGCTTCAATATTGTTATTCATCACAATCACTTCCGCTTCCTCATCTTTTACGGAGTCAATCAGTGTCTGAGAGTATTTATTGCCCGTGTGCATACTGGCTTCATCTACATTAGCTACATACACTACTTTTTTCTGTGTAAGCAGAAATGAGTCCTGTATCAGGTCCAGTTCGGCACTGTTTAAGTCAAGGCTGCGAATGCTTTTACCCTGCTCCAGGTGTGCTTTACATCTTAGTAATACATGCAGTTCATCTTTTGCCTTTGCATCACCAACCTTTGCGGTTTTTTCAACACGCTGTATTTTTTTATCTACTGTTTCCAGATCTTTCAACTGTAATTCGGTGTCAATGATTTCTTTATCACTTACCGGGTTAATAGCACCTTCTTCACGCAACACATTTTCATCTTCAAAACAACGGATGACATGTATAATGGCATCAACCTCCCGAATATTAGCGAGGAATTTATTACCTAAACCTTCGCCTTTGCTGGCGCCCCTCACCAAACCGGCAATATCAACAATTTCAATTTGTGTTGGCACTGTACGATCAGGTACAACCAACTCAGCCAATTTATCAATACGAACATCCGGCACATCCACCAAACCTACGTTGGGTTCTATGGTACAAAAACGATAATTACTTGCCTGTGCCTTTGCGCTGTTACTTACAGCGTTAAATAGCGTTGACTTTCCAACGTTCGGCAATCCTACAATTCCTGCTTTTAGACCCATTACTGATTTATGATTTTAGATGTATGATTCTGATTTGTTTGCCGGCCACTGATCTTTTCTCAACTTTCGTTGTGTCACTCACTTGTACCGCAACAAGTGTAATCTGCTTTTTTTCGAGGCGCAAAGATAAGCCTTCCCATCATTCAACTTTGCCAAACTTGAGAGAGAATAAAAGAATGCAGTTGTGTATTGAAACTTTGGTAAAGTCTGCTTGTGAAAAGATGGTTTTGGCCGTTTAATAAAAATCTGCAATCTTCATTTTTAAATCAACCATCGTATATGGCTTTAAGCAAAATCTGGAGTACTTTTATTCTTGTGGCATTTTTGGTGGCAGGCATAAAAATGATTGGCGGTGACGAAAAGATTTTCAACCGGATGGTTGTGGGTAAATCATCTGATAAGCATGATAGTCTTTTTTACTACGCTCTAGGTTCTCCGGTAAATCAGAAGCTTTCCCCTGAATACGCAGGTTTCTTAAAAGAATATGGTTATTTCAAAGTTGATTCAATTCAAAAAGCATCTGTATTACTTACTGATAATCTGCAAGCCGATTCTGTAACTATTGCAAGAGCTGCTAACCCTTCCATCAAGCTGTTTACCTATTTATCGGTGCAAAAACAATTGCTGCGGAAAGTTGATGGAATAATTGAAACTGCAAAGAATGCAGTTTTAGATATTATTCTACCTCTCATTGGCATCCTGGCCCTTTTTATGGGTTTCCTGAGTATTGCTGAAAAGGCTGGAGGAGTTCGGGTCTTATCAAAAATAATCTGGCCTTTTTTTTCCAGGATTTTTCCTGAAGTGCCGAAAGGTCATCCAGCAACAGGGCATATGATGATGAACTTTTCAGCTAACCTGCTTAACCTTGATAATGCTGCCACACCTTTTGGTTTAAAAGCCATGGAAAGTTTGCAGGAACTAAACCCAAATAAGGCGGTTGCTTCCAATTCTCAAATCATGTTTCTTGCACTGCATGCATCAGGCTTAACATTGATACCTGTAACCATCATTGCATTCAGATCAGGACTTGGTGCACAAAATCCTACCGATATTTTTATTCCTTGCATGATCGCCACTTTTGCGGCAACAATGGCGGCTTTGTTTATTGTTTCGTTTAAACAAAAGATCAATGTGTTTCAACCTGTCATTCTTGCCTGGATTGTAGGCATATCGGCTGTTATTGCTTTATTGGTTTTGTATGTTACAAGTTTAGATGCTAAAACAGCACAACTATTTTCGGGTAAACTCAGCAATGGAATAATACTCTTTCTCTTTGTGGCCATTGTATTGGGAGCATTATATAAAAAAATAGATGTGTTTGATGCTTTTGTAGAAGGCGCAAAAGGCGGTTTTGAAACTGGCGTCCGAATTATTCCATACATCGTTGGAATGCTTGTAGCTATCAGCATGCTTCGTACAAGCGGCACCTTTGATGTAATCATCAATGGAATGAAATATTTATTTGCTGCATTAGGTGCCGATACCCGTTTTGTAGATGGATTGCCAACAGCTTTAATTAAACCAATGAGCGGAAGCGGTGCAAGGGGAATGATGATCGATACCATGAAAACCTTTGGTGCAGATTCATTTGCAGGAAGGCTGGCTTGTATTCTGCAGGGCTCAAGCGACACTACATTTTATGTGATAGCTGTTTACTTTGGCTCAGTTGCAGTAAAAAATACACGATATGCCGTTGGAGCCATGTTACTGGCCGATCTGGTAGGAATTATCACATCTATTCTGCTGGCCTATTTATTTTTTGGAAGTTCACTTTAAGACAACATTTACACTATCGGCAAAGAACCTTTATTTCCATCTGTTATCTTCGCCACCAATAATTGTCTTCATGAAGAAATGTTTCCTTTTAATTGTCGCCATAACTCTCAGCTTTCTATCTTTTGCTCAAACTCCCCAGACACTCAACAGTGCAGAGATCTTATTGGGGCTTAAAAAACTCAAAGTAATCGGCAGTGTATTATATATCGCTGCACATCCTGATGATGAGAATACAAGATTGCTGGCTTATTTAAGTAAAGAGCGTTTATACCGTACGGGTTATTTAAGCATGACCCGTGGCGATGGCGGACAAAACCTGATTGGCAATGAACAGGGAATAGAATTGGGCATGATCCGCACACAGGAACTCCTTTCAGCAAGAAGGATGGACGGCGCAGAACAATTTTTTACCCGTGCCTATGATTTTGGATTTTCCAAAACAACTGATGAAACATTACGCATTTGGGATAAAGAAAAAATATTGAGTGATGTGGTGTGGGTGATCCGTAAATTTCAACCCGATGTGATCATGACAAGATTTCCACCTGATAACAGGGCAGGTCATGGTCATCATTCCGCTTCGGCTGTACTTGGCCGTGAGGCATTTGATGCAGCTGCAGATCCTGCCCGCTTTCCTGAGCAATTTAAATACGGTGTAAAGCCATGGAAGGCAAAACGCATCATGTGGAATACATTCAACTTTGGCAATACAAACACGACCAGTAACGAACAATTAAAAATTGATGTAGGTGTGTTTAATCCCTTGTTGGGAAAAGGATATGGCGAAATAGCAAGCGAAAGCCGAAGCCAGCACAAGAGCCAGGGTTTTGGTGTACCTCGTCAGCGTGGACAGCTAATAGAATTCTTTACTCTCACCGGTGGCGATGCTATGCAAAATGATTTTGCTGAAGGAATTGTAACAGACTGGAGCAAGTATGGAGGTGGGTCAGTTATTAATCAAATGATTGATGCGATCGTTGCCAATTATTCATTTCAAAATCCATCAGCTTCAGTAAAAAATTTAATTGAGTTATACAAGTCTATTGAAAAAATAAATGATGGCGACTGGAAGATCAAAAAGCTGGAAGAAGTAAAGAGTTTGATTGAAGCATGTGCAGGGTTGTTCCTGGAAGCAGTAGCTACAGAACAGTTTGCAGTGCAGGGCGATTCATTACATGTAAACATTACCGTCGCTAACAGAAGTGATGTAAAGGCAGAGCCTGTTTCAATTGTGCTCAGTAATAAACAAGCAGCAACTATAAAAACAAACATACCGCTTGTTAAAAATGTATTGCTTCGTGATCGTATCAATTTTATTGTTCCATCAACTCTACCTGTTTCACAGCCATATTGGTTAACAAATACAAACCCCAAAGGATCATTTACTGTAACTGATCAACCGTTGATAGGTAAAGCTGAAAGCGATGCTGCATATACAGTATCCTTTAACTTAAAAATTGAAGACTATACATTCGTTTTTGAGAAACCTGTGATGTATAAGTTTACCGATCCGGTGAAAGGGGAAATTTATTGGCCCTTAGCAGTTGTTCCGAAAGTATCATTGGAGCCCGAACCAAAAGTATTTGTTTCAAATGGGGTAACAAGTAAAGCCGGGAACATTCACCTGCGTTCATTCTCATCATTTAACACAACCGGCATCAGTGTCCATGGACAAGGCGGCAATGGTATTATAAAAGCTGAAATAAAAAATGGAGAGTCTGGTCCGGTCATGAATGCAAATACGGATAAAATTATTCCGGTTACGATCAACAAAGAAAACCTTTCAAAAGATATTAATTTTTGGGTTGATGAAAATGGTCAAAAATGGAAGAATAGTTATCACCAGATCAATTATGATCATATACCACGTATTACTTATTTTAATGAACCTGTTATTAAATCATTTACGAGCGATGTAAAAATTACATCCAAAAAAATCGGCTACATCAATGGTGCAGGTGATAAAGTGGTTGAGGGCTTAATACAAATGGGTTATACTGTTTCTTTCCTTGAAGAAAAAGATATTTCTGTCGCTAATTTAAAACAATATGATGCTGTTGTTACAGGTATACGTGCATATAATGTGCATCAATGGCTCATCAATGCATATGATGCATTGATGCAATACGTAAAACAAGGAGGTGTATTGCTGGTGCAGTATAATACCAGTAACCAGTTTGGGACGGTTAAAGCAAAGATGTCGCCTTATCCCTTTAACATTTCAAGAAACAGGGTTACTGAGGAAGATGCCAAAGTAAATTTTCTTGTTCCCAATCATACTGTGTTGAATTACCCGAATAAGATCACCGAAAAGGATTTTGAAGGATGGGCGCAGGAGCGTAGTGTGTATGAGGCAGATAATATAGACAGCAATTTTGTTTCTATTTTAGGAATGAATGATACAGGTGAACCGCAACGTAACGGAAGTTTAATTGTTGCAGATTATGGTAAGGGTCGTTTTGTTTATAGTGCAGTGGCATTTTTTCGCCAGTTGCCTGCATCTGTTCCCGGTGCATATCGTTTAATGGCTAACTTGCTGGCAAAACCAAAGAAGTAAATTTTGAAGTTGTGAGTTGTAAGTTTGCTGCGTAAGTTTATA
>JAYUTS010000110.1:0-3655 GCA_043754995.1 Chitinophagaceae bacterium | reverse complement strand
CAAAGATCTATATGCCGCATTTTAAGCAGGACACCTTCAACATCATGAACTATGGTGCAGTAGCAGATGGTATGACCCTGAATTCGGCAGCCATTAACAAAGCCATTGAAGCATGTGCAAAACTGGGTGGAGGAACTGTCCTCATTCCACAAGGCTCATTCGTTACCGGTCCAATCATTATGAAAAGTAATATCAACCTGCATCTTGCAAAAAATGCATTGGTGATATTCAGTCCCGACTTTAACCAATATCCACTTGTAGTTTCTTCTTTTGAAGGCGTTGATGCAGCAAGGTGCCAGTCACCGCTTGTTGCAGAAAATTTAGAGAACATTGCCATCACGGGTCAAGGGATCATGAATGGCAATGGTTATTACTGGCGGCCGGTAAAAAAAGATAAGCTTACCGAAAGTCAGTGGAAGAATCACCTTCGGGATTATGGAGGGGTACTTACTGCAGATAAAAAAATGTGGTACTCATCTGAAAAAGCATTGAAGGGATCACTTACAAACAACATCGGCAAATTGGTTGATGGAAAAAAATTGTCCGACTTTGAAGATGTAAAAGATTTTCTTCGGCCAAATATGATACGCATCTATCAATGTAAAAATATTTTGATCGAGGATGTAACATTCGAAAATTCTCCGGCCTGGACAACCCACCTGATGATGAGTGAGCATATCACCATGAGAAATGTAAAAGTTAAAAATCCCTGGTATGGTACCAACACAGATGCCCTTGACCTTGAAAGCTGTAAGAATGCACTGGTGGAAAGTTGCAATTTCGACACCGGCGATGATGGCATAACTATTAAGAGTGGGCGTGATGCAGAGGGAAGAAAACGTGGTATGCCAACACAGGATATCATTGTAAATAATTGCATTGTATATCATTCTCATGGCGGATTTGTTGTGGGCAGTGAAATGAGCGGTGGAGCAAAGAATCTTTTTATAAGTAACTCAACTTTTATTGGCAGCGATATTGGCCTTCGCTTTAAAACCACCAGGGGCCGTGGTGGTACTGTAGAAAATGTGTACGTTAATAATGTGAACATGAAAGATATTCCTGCTGAAGCCATTTTGTTTGATATGTATTATGCCGCAAAAGATCCTGTGGTGCTTGCCGGTGAAAAAAGAGAACCACCTGCAGTTGAATTTAAAACGGTGGATGAAACAACACCACAGTTCCGTAATTTTTACTTCCGCAATATTACCTGCAATGGTGCTGCCAAAGGAATTTTTGTAAGAGGCATCCCTGAGATGCATGTAAAAAATATACTGATAGAAAATGCAGTGCTGCAGGCCGATGAAGGAATAGATATACAGGAGGCCAGTGATATCACACTTAACAATATCACCATGATCTCGAAGAAGACTGATCCGGTAGTATATATTTTAAACAGCGATAACATCAACATCAATAATTTAAAATACAAAGACAGTGCGGCCGTACTGGTAAATGTGCAGGGTGACAGAACTAAAAACATTTCTATATTAAATACGGACTTAACAAAAGCTAAAAAGAAATTAGCGGCCGGTTTTGGCTCAACAGATGCCATCGTTCGTTGGACGAAAGAACCGGTTGCGGAAAACAAAAAGAAAAAAAATAAGACAAACAAAAATTAGTATGAAGAAATTGATCATCATAATTTGTTTAATTACAACATGCATCCAGGTTGATGCACAACAAAAGGCCTACTCACAACAGATGGCTCAAACTGCTATGAATATCTGGCCCGATTCTTTTAAATTAAAACCCGGCCCTGCACGTTGGAGTTACGACCAGGGCGTGATCCTGAAAGGTATTGAGGGTGTATGGAAACTTTATGGTGATGGCCGGTTCTTTAATTACATACAGCACAGCATGGATTTTTATGTGCAGGAAAATGGTTCAATAAAAGATTATAAAAAAGACGAGTTTAATATAGATCATACCAACAATGGCAAAGTGTTAATGATGTTGTATAATGTTACCGGCAAAGAAAAATATAAAAAAGCCATTGATAATATCCGCAGCCAGTTCAATGATCATCCACGCACAAAAGAAGGTGGTTTCTGGCACAAGAAAATTTATCCCTGGCAGGTTTGGCTTGATGGTTTGTATATGGGACAACCATTTTATGCAGAATATGCAAAACTTGCAAGGCAGGATACTGTGTTTGATGATATAGCCCGCCAGTTCATCAATATAGAGCGGCACACACGTGATGCAAAAACAGGATTATTGTATCATGGCTGGGATGAAAGTAAAGAACAGAAATGGGCAAACCCACAAACCGGCTCCTCTCCGCATTTTTGGGGCAGAGCACTGGGCTGGTATGGCATGGCGATGGTAGATGTGCTTGATCATTTTCCAAAAAATAACCCCGGTAGAGATTCCATTATTAAAATTTTAAACCGTTTTGCAGTGGCAATTACCAATGTGCAGGATAAACCATCGGGCCTCTGGTATGATATTGTTGATTTGCCAAAAGCACCAAAGAATTATAAAGAAGCTTCTGCATCCAGTATGTTTGTATATACCTTGGCCAAAGCAGTACGCAATGGATATATACCCGCAACTTACTTGCAAAATGCAAAAAAAGGATATGCCGGTATCATTAAAGAATTTATTGAAGTAGATAAGAACGGGCAAACCAACCTCAAAGGAACAGTAAGTGTATCGGGCCTGGGCGGCAAACCATACCGTGATGGCAGCTATGATTATTATATGAGTGAAAAAGTTGTGGTGAACGATCCTAAAGGCATGGGCGCTTTTATTTTAGCAAGTGTTGAAATAGAAATGGCGGCATTGCCAAAGCCGGGAAAAGGGAAAAATGTAGTGATGGATAATTATTTCAACAACGAATGGCGCAAGAATGGTTTTGGCGTAAACATGCGCCGTCACTACACCTGGGATGATTATGAGAATGGCGGATTCAGTTTGTTTGGCGATATCTGGCAATCATATGGTGCATCAATAAACGGATTGGAACTTGTGCCAACAGCAGAAAATCTAAAAAATGCACATGTATATATCATGGTTGACCCCGATGGATATAAAGACACGAAGAAGCCCAATTACATGGATGAAACTTCTGCAACGGCAATTGCCAATTGGGTAAAAGCGGGAGGTGTTTTGTTACTGATGACTAATGATACCGCTAACTGCGACCTGGAGCATTTTAATATCCTCTCATCTAAAGTTGGAATTAATTTTTCTGATAATGGGAGGAACATGGTTAAAAATAATGAGTTTGAAACAGGAGCTATTTATAATAAAAAAAGCAACGCCGTTTTTAAGCAAACTAAAAAAATGTACCTGAAAGAAATAAGTGTACTCAATGTAAAAGCACCTGCAAAATCAGTCATCAGCCAGGATGGCGATGTGATCTTTGCTACGGCCAAATATGGCAAGGGTACTGTGTTTGCTGTTGGCGATCCCTGGATATACAATGAATACCTGGATGGAAGAAAGATACCTGCGGAGTTTCAAAATTTTTCTGCCGCAAATGAACTGGTGCAATGGTTATTAAAAAAGACAAAGTAATAATGAAGCAATTCAAAAAAATATTATTTACTGTTGTTGCAATATTTGTTGCAACTATAACAATGTTTGCCCAAAAAGAAATTACCGTAGATAAAGATGGGAAAGGCAATTTCAGGTCAATACAGGAAGC
>JAYUTS010000109.1:0-22356 GCA_043754995.1 Chitinophagaceae bacterium | reverse complement strand
TAGTGTTTAACCCGCTGTTAACTGTTATTAAAAGTACAAAAATCAATTCATGTTCACTGTTAAAGCTTTTATATTCAGCCCCATCCAGGAAAATACCTGGTTGCTGTATAACGAAAAAGGCAATGCGCTCATTATAGACCCCGGCTGTTATTTTGAAGAAGAACGGGAGGAACTAAGCAGTTTTCTTCAACAAAACAAACTCAGCCCGCAGTTATTGCTCAATACGCATTGCCATCTTGATCATGTATTTGGCAATAAATGGATTCATGAAACCTATAGATTGCTGCTTCACATCCACCCTAATGAGAAACAAGTGCTTGATTTTGCTCCTGCCAGCGGCCTGATGTGGGATATGCCATTTGATAATTACAATGCAGAACTTAAATACTTCCATGAAGGAGAAGAAATTTTACTGGATGATGACCGACTCAAGATCCTTTTTGCACCAGGGCATTCGCCAGGCCATGTTTGTTTTTATTGTCCGGAACAGGGTTTTGTGATTGGGGGAGATGTGTTGTTCAGGCAGAGCATCGGAAGAACAGATTTGCCCGGTGGAGATTTTGAAACACTCATCAACAGTATCAAAACCCAGTTATTTACATTGCCCGATGAAACCATTGTATATAGCGGTCATGGCCCTGCCACCACGGTTGGGTATGAAAAAAAACATAACCCCTTTTTAATTTGAGATAAATTTTCCGATGAAGGGAAGTTTTTGTAATTCTTTCTTTTCAATTCTTGTAACAAAGTAAATAAAACCAGCCAGCAGCAAGGTTCCGCTTACCATACTGAACCAGAGTGGGGGATAGAAATAAACCATTGCACGATGAAGAAGCACAATAATCGTAACCAACACTAAATAGGCAATGAGTTTCTTTTTGGCATAAGGAACTGGATAATATTTTTGTCCCAATAAGTAACTGGTGATCATCATAAATAAATAACAGGTAAAGGTTGCGATAGCTGCACCCCAGTAATGAAACTTCGGTATCAGCAAAATATTTACGCCGATGGTAATCAATGCACCTGCAATGGTGATGGCCGCTCCATATAAATTTCTGTTAGTGAGTTTATACCAGATGCTGAGGTTATAATAAATACCCAGGAAAACATTTCCCATGGCCAGCAGCAGTACCACATTCATTCCTTCGCCCCATGCTTTTGATTTCAACGTAATGATCCATTTCAATCCATCTAAATACAATCCAATAAAGAGGAACATAAAACAACAGGCAATTACAAAAAACTTCATGATCCTTGCATAAGTATGTGGTGCATCTTCATCTTTTGAGCGATTGAAGAAGAAAGGTTCTGCTGCCATGCGGAATGCCTGGATCATAATAGTGATCAATACGGCAATGCGGTAAATATTAGCGAATACACCCAACTGGTGTTTGGCTTCTTCTTCAGGCAAATCAACTACATGCTGATATACAAGTCGACTGAGCATATCATTGATCATGCCACCTAAGCCTACAATGATGAGCGGATAGCTGTACTTCATCACTTCTTTCCACAGTTTGCTGTTGAAATTGAAATGCAATCCTTTCCACTCCTTCCACAACAATAGAAATGTAAACACACTGCCGCAAAAATTACCAATGAGGTAATAACCGATCCCGATCTTTTCATTGAAAAAAGTGGAAACAAAACTATTTGGATGGTCTTTTACATAAGCCGGCAAAAAACCAAGAAAGAGGAATACAATAAAAATGTTGACGGTAATACCTGCTATTCGGATGAATGCATATTTTTTTGGGCGGTTCTCCTGCCGGAGTCTTGCAAAGGGTAAAGTGGCCAGTGTATCAAAGAACAAAATACCCAGCATCCATAAAATATATTCCGGTTTTGCAGTAAGGCCGGCAGCTTCAGCAATCCACGGCTGCAAAAAATATAGTGCTACTGTAAACAAAACAGTTGTCGCTAAAACCGAAATATTCAGAGTATTATAGAGTGCTTCCCTGTCTTTTTCATTGGAGAAACGGAAATAAGCTGTTTCAACCCCATACGTAAAAAGAATATTCAGGAAAGGGATGATGGCGTATACCTGGGTCAAATCGGCGGTAACGGAAGGTTGCGCAAAAATGAACGGCAAAGCCATGTTCATTAAATAACCCAGGAAGCGGCTGGCAATGGTTGGTAAGCCATACCACAAGGTTTGTCCTGCTAATTTTTTAACGTTGCTCAATAATAGAATTTAATGATCTTCAAAAATAGTTGAATTTCTTCCTTTAAATGTGCAACTCATTAGGGTTGTTTTCTATCTTATACCAATTGGATTTATAATTCAATCCAAATTTTTCCGGTATAATGTCCTACGATAAATGTCGGACTCAGACCTTTAGCGTCTGAGCCGACAGACATAGAATATCCACTAAATTTATTGGACTAATTAATATGTCTCGTCGGTATTAGTTACTACAAAAACAATAAGGTATGAAAAAACTGTACTCGCTTTTCCTGGTTGCAATGATAGCATCCTTCTCTTCAAACGCACAGATCTTTGGTGAATTTGAGTGGCAAAAGAAAAAAATTCCTGCCATTGTTACCGAAGTTCCGCATTCAGCTTCCATTACAGAAGATGCCATCAGGCAAAAATTAGCTCAGCTTGGATACAATGCCAAAGAATCGAAAGGCGTGTATGTATATAAAGGAATCAGGATACCCGAAATAAGCAATGAAACTTTTGATGTGTTATTGAATGTAGAACGTAAGAGCCGGAAAGAAAAAGATGAAAGCAATGTTTACTTTGCTATTTCAAGGGGATATGAGAATTATATTAAATCAACGGATGATGCAGGATTTATTGCAAAAGTAAAAACCTATTGTCTCAACTTTTTACCTTGGGCCGAAGCACAGGCATTAGAAGTGGAGATCAAAGACCAGGAGGACAAAGTAAAATCAACCGAGAACAAATTGAAAGATTATAACGACGAAAGTGAAAGCCTGAATAAAAAGAAAAAGAAACTTGAAGATGATATTGAAACGAATAAAAACAATATCGAAAAACAAAAAACAGAAGTAGAGAACCAGAAGAAAGCGCTCGATATATTAAGAGCCAAACGAAAAGGCTAAATCTTAAAGGTCCCGGATAACAGCCGGGATTTTTTATTGAGCAGTAAATTTGGTATCTGTAGTAAGTTTATAATCGGTGAGTGTTTTCAAAAAATCAGTTAATGCTGTTCTTTCAGCTCCAGAAAGAGGAATGCCGTTATTTAATAAAGGATCAAGTGTTGCACTTTGCTGAATGCCGGATTGATAATGATCAAACACCTGACTAAAGCTGATAAAACGTCCATCGTGCATAAAAGGATAACTCTTAAACAGGTTACGCAGTGTAGGCACACGAAATTTCAATGAATCATTTTTGTTGTTCGTTACCATCATGCGGCCTTTGTCGTTCAGGAAAGTTAAAGGCAATCCATTGTTGCGATAAGAGCCATCTGTAAACAAAGGCTCTTTGTGACAACTGTTGCACTTGGTTTGAAAAAGGATATAACCTGTTTGTTCACTTGCATTAAAACTGCTGAGGTTTTGTTTTACTGAATCGTATTTGCTGGATGTGCTTACAACAGCACTTACAAACTGCGTCAATGCATTGAACAAACGTTCCTCTGTAATAGAAGTGGAACCAAATGCCGCTTTGAATTGCTGGGGATAACGATTGTCGTTTGTCAACTTGCTTAATGTATTGCTGATGGCTTCGCCCATTTCAATCGGGCTACTGATATGCGTAGCATAAATGCTTTCAAGATTGCCTGCCCTTCCATCCCAACCAAAAGAAGATTGCCAAACAAGATTAAACATACTCATGGCATTGCGTATGCCATGTGCACCATTAATGCCATGACTGAGATCATGATCGTAAGTGCCGAATGCTGCAACCTGCTGATGACAGGAGCCACAGGAAATGGTTCCGTCTTTTGATAAACGCCCATCATAAAATAAACGACGACCTAATTCGAATCCTTCAACTGTAACAGGATTGTTTTGAAAAAAAGAAGTCGAAGGAAAATGTAAAGGGATGCTGACGGTTAATGGAGTTGTATTGAGTTTGTCTTTCCGGCAACTTTCAATCATGAAAACACAAATGAAAACACAAATGAAAACGATGCTGAACAGGAGTATGGTGATTGTGTTTTTCATCAAATGTTTAGAAGTCATTCAGCCTAACCTTCTTCCTGGATTGTTTATGTTCACTTTGTTTCTTCTTTGATTCTATTCGTTTTTCTTTTGCTGCTTTGGATGGTTTGGTGGCAATTCTTGCTTTCTTTGGAGTTAATGCAACGGAAATTAAATGGTTAATCTTTTCAATTACTTCCGCTTTATTGGCAAGCTGACTGCGATGAACCTGACTTTTAAGAATCAATGTTCCTTCTTTATTAATGCGGTTGGCCAGTTTTTCAAGCAACAGTTGCTTTTGCTGATCGGTTATAAGTTGGGATGATTGTATATTCCAATAACCCATCACCATGGTTTCTACCTTGTTTACGTTTTGTCCGCCTGCGCCGCCACTCCTTGCTGTTTGAAATTGTATTTCGTTGCTTACATCTTTTATCATTAGTCAACCGAAGCTTGTATTTTCGGGATTCTAAATTACAACCAATTCAACAGATAAATGAGAGCGGTCATTCAAAGAGTAACATATGCTGCTGTTAAAGTTGATCAGCAGGTAACCGGGCAAATTCAAAAAGGCCTGCTTGTATTAGTAGGGATTGAAGATGCTGATGCAACAGATGATCTTGAATGGTTGAGTAATAAAATCACAAACCTTCGCATATTTGATGATGAAGCAGGTGTAATGAATTGTTCGGTAAAAGAGATCGAAGGCGATATTTTATTAATCAGCCAGTTTACGCTTCATGCTTCAACAAAAAAAGGAAACCGGCCTTCTTATAGTAAAGCAAGTAAACCGGAGATAGCGATACCCATCTATGAAAAGATGATTCTCCAATTGGAGCTGGATCTTGGTAAGAAAATTCAAACAGGTGTGTTTGGAGCGGATATGAAAGTGGAGTTGCTGAATGATGGACCGGTGACGATTGTGATTGATACGAAGCATAAAGAGTAAGTTGATTACACGAATTTTTACGAATTACACTAATTAGATACAAATATGGCTGATCTGATTTATAAAGAGGAGGCTTACAATGTAATTGGAATTTGTATGAATATTCATAAAGTACTTGGTATGGGATTGAAGGAAATAAATTACAAAGATGCGATGGAAATGGATTTTCTTGAAGCAGGTATCCCATTTGAAAGAGAGAAGAAGTTTGTTGTGAAGTACAGGGAAAAGGTTCTTAGAAACCCATATTACGCTGACTTTCTTGTGTATGATTCAATGATCGTAGAAGTTAAATCTACTGTTGCCCTCACAGAAGCATATACAGCCCAGGCTTTAAGCTATCTTGCTGTGTCTGGTATGAAACTGGCTCTCTTAATTAATTTCGGGGAACGTTCTTTAACCTGGAAAAGAGTTGTATTGTAATTAATTATTCGTGTAATTCGTAAAAATTCGTGTAATCATGACAATCAAACAAGCACAGCAGGATGTCGACAGTTGGATCAAAACCGTTGGGGTTCGTTATTTTAATGAGCTCACCAATCTGGGCATTTTAATGGAAGAAGTAGGAGAGCTTTCGAGACTGATGGTACGCAAGTACGGTGAACAATCTTTTAAAGAAAGCGATAAAAAGCCTCACCCTTCGGGGGAGGTTGGAGGGGGCCTGGGTGATGAAATGGCCGATGTGCTGTGGGTATTGATTTGTTTAGCGAATCAAACCGGGGTTGATTTAACGGAAGCACTACAAAAGAATTTTGAAAAGAAAAATATTCGAGATGCCAACCGGCACCAAGAGAATGAAAAGTTGAAATGAGTTATTTTCTTAACCTCTTTCGCTCCTGGAAATATGTATAAATTAAAACTCCTCCTAAAATTAAAAACAGAAACCTCTTTTCCATGATAAGGTTATACAAACCAAATAATGATATCAATACCCCAAAAATCAAGTACCACATCCGCATATCATAATGGTGAGCTAAAAATGCTTTACTTATTTCAACATCAGAATACCCCTCTCTTTTAAGCTGCTCTTTAATTTCACCTTCAGGTTCTCCGTTTTTCAGTTTCGATTTTATAAGAGATATTTTTTCTGTTGACATCTGCATATGTCAAATTTAAGTAATCATAACCTTGCCACATCAACTCGTCAAATCGCTTATCTTTGCCAACTTTCAAACAACCGTTTACATGGCGAACGACAAGCTTTTTGCAAATATCATTTCTCATGCCAAGGAGTATGGCTTTATCTTTCAATCGTCTGAAATTTATGATGGTTTAAGTGCCGTTTATGATTATGGGCAATACGGGGCCCAGCTCAAAAAAAATATAAGGGATCAATGGTGGAAAAGCATGACCCAACTGCATGAAAATATTGTAGGCATTGATGCGGCTATTTTTATGCACCCTACTACATGGAAGGCCAGTGGCCACGTTGATAATTTCAGCGATCCAATGATTGATAATAAGGATAGTCAGAAACGTTACAGGGTAGATCATTTAATTGAAGCACACGCAGAAACATTGTCAGATTCTGAATCTGCTGCATTGATCACTCAAATGGAACAGTTGCTGGCGGCTGATGATTTTGCCGGCATTAAACAACTCATCGAAGAAAATAAAATCAAATGCAGTGTAAGCGGAACAGCAAACTGGACAGATGTTCGCCAGTTTAATCTTATGTTTTCAACTGAGTTTGGTGCGGTAGCAAGTGATAACCCGGAAGATAATATTGTCTATCTGCGTCCGGAAACGGCACAGGGTATTTTTGTGAACTTTCTGAACGTGCAAAAAAGTGGACGGATGAAAATCCCCTTTGGTATTGCACAAACAGGTAAAGCATTCCGTAATGAAATTGTTGCCCGCCAGTTTATATTCCGTATGCGTGAATTTGAACAGATGGAAATGCAATTCTTTGTTCGTCCGGGTACGGAACTGGAATGGTATTCTTTTTGGAAAGAAGCAAGGATGAAATGGCACCAGGAAATGGGAATACCCTTAGAAAAACTACGATTTCATGATCATATAAAATTGGCGCATTATGCCAATGCAGCGTTAGATATTGAATTTGAATTTCCGTTTGGGTGGAAGGAACTGGAAGGCGTTCATTCAAGAACCGATTATGATCTTCGCCGCCACCAGGAGTTCAGTAAAAAGAAAATGCAATATTTTGATACGGAGATCAATCAGAATTATATACCATTCGTAGTTGAAACTTCGGTAGGGCTAGATCGGTTGTTTTTAACGATTTTAAGTAATGCCTATCACGAGGAAGAAGTGCCTACATCTGAAGAGGGAAAAACAGATATCAGAACAGTTTTAAGGATTCCTGCTAAATTGGCGCCCATTAAACTGGCTATTTTTCCACTAACAAAAAAGGATGGTTTGCCTGAAATTGCACGTTCTGTTATGCAGGAATGCATGCCTCATTTTCAATGTTTTTATGAAGAAAAAGACGCTATCGGTAAACGTTATCGTCGCCAGGATGCAATAGGAACGCCGTTTTGCGTAACTGTTGATCATCAAACAAAAGAGGATGGTACAGTTACGATCCGACATCGGGATACACTTATGCAGGAACGCATACCACTAACAGGTGTTAAAGAATTTGTGAATAAATCAGTTGTATAATTGGATGAAGTAACCTAATTTGCCACCTGAAACACCGGCGATTAAAGCTGTAACATAAAAAGGTCAAGACCAAAGCCAATTTCCAACGCTAAACGTTGGATTTGTAAAACAAAAATAATCGGAAAACATGAACGCAAGTTTAAGTCAATTAACCCTTGAAATCCATATTGCATTATTCGCAATCATTTTGCTTTTTGTTGCTTTTATTGGATTACTGATAGGCCGTAAACAGGTACATAGTAAGAATAAACGGATTCTTGAGCTGGAAAATGAAATGCTGGCCAATCATAAAGAGATTCTGAGCTTTGCTAAAACAAACAAGCAGTTAACTGAAACGCTGGAAAAAGCGAAGATCCCCTTCCCCGTTACAACCCGTATTGATGCTGATGAAGAAGAAGATGAAAAAGTGCGGAAGATCCCTCTCGGAAAAATTGGATAAAAAATATTCAATAAAAAAAGGAACAACCCAATGTTGTTCCTTTTTTTATTGAATCAAATGGAAAGTGCTGTAAACAGTCTTATTGTTTTACAACCTTTTGCATGTAAACTTCTTTACCCGACTGATCTTTTATTTCAACAAAATAAATACCTGCGGCTAAACGGCTGATGTCGAACCTTGCATCCTGGTAAGCAAACCGGTTGCTCAGCATTACCTGTCCAACAGCATTTAGTATTCTCACATTTATTTCCTGTACACCTGGTTTGTTGCCCGTAATAATAACCAGACTGCTACCTGCATTGTTATACACTCCTTTTACAAATACATCCTGTGTATTGCTGAGTAAGATCGTATTTGAATAAGAAAACTTTCCGTCCTGGTCAATCATTTTTAAACGGTAATAGAACAGATTTCCTTTTACCATTACTTCTTTATCTGTAAACTTATACGTAATGGTTTGAGATGACTGACCCTTTGCGGTAACCGTTCCTGCTTTTTCAAATTGGGGGTTTTGATCAATTCTTCTTTCTACTTCAAAACGATCACTGTTATTTTCTGTTGCAGTTTGCCATTGCAGATCAGCATTTGGATATTTCCTGATGCCGTTAAAATTCAATAAGGTTACAGGTAAGGATTGGTTTTGGTTTATTCCTCCACCATTGATCCAGAGTTCCGAGAACGTTCTTACTTTAAACTCGGCATAATAACCATTATTAAAAGGAACAACATTTACTTTACCCGGTGGTATAAACAAATAAGATCCGGTGTTATCGGCAAGTGTTCCGTTTTCATTTGTTCCGCTGTATTTGGTAACTCCGGCAAGGAACGCATCCCTGATACTTGTACATGTTCCGCATCCGGTTGCCTGAATCAATGCTGTTGCTTCCGCATCGGTAAAATAAAAACGAACCAGCACACTATCTGTTGGTGCAATGGATGGAGTGATAACAAGATTTCGATCAAGATAATATTGATTGCTGTTGTTTCGCACAGCTCCTGTATTGATATAAACACTTACATCCGTGCTTCCAATATTTTGCCCCAAAGGATTGATGGAAGCAACCAGATTTGCTCCACTGCTGAAATTGATCCAGTTGCTGCCGGTTACTGTTTGATTAATGTTTAAAATATTAGTTCCTGTATAAATGGTTGCTTTTTCAAAAATGTGAATATCATCAATACCAACTCCTTCACGTTGTGTGAGTTCATCACTGGAAAGAAAGAAACGGAAACGGATGGTTGAAGCATTCGGCACTTCGGTACTTGATACATGCCAGCGTTGAATATTTCTTCTCCATGATTGATTGGCAGAAGAATCAAACCAATTGGTTCCATTCACTGCTGTTAAACGCTGCCAGCTATTTCCATTATCGGTGCTGTATTCAAGTGTATGATAATCGCAATTGCAATTATCTTCCTGTTGTGAAATATGACTGAAGCTGAGAACAGGTTGTGTTAAACTACTAAGATTAAAACAGGGCGAATAAAGATAAGAGCTTTCATTTTGTTTGTAAATACTGTTCAATGTGTTGAACCATCCATTGCTTTCGCTTGCTGATCTGTTCATCAATGTTTTTACGGGTACGCCCCAGCGCCAACTGCTGTAACTCATCGTATCGGTAAACCAATAACCATTGTTTGTTTCAAAACGTTCTAAGTATGGAAATGTATTAATCAAAGGGCTGCTGTGTACAAACTGGTTATTGATACTGTCGTTGATGGGATAATCATCACCACTCAACTCAACCCATGCATCAATATCATAGGTTCGGGGTAAAGAAAGATCGGCTAATGTTGTAAAAGAATAATCCGTTTCACTATTAGCAGTTAATGTTCCTATTGTTCCACTAACGGGAGTGCCATTATTAATACGATAATAAACGGGAACATTATTGAATGTGGTTGAAGTTGTATTCTTTACCCTGATGGTAATAGTAGCATTGCCGGGAGCACAAGTAAAAGTATCGGGTGCAATCAATCTTGTAACCATTACATCATTATTGGCAGCCACAATACGCAGATCATCAAAAGAAAATCCATCATCCATATCAGGAATATCAGGGTCATAACTACCGTTGTTGGCTGATGTTGTTCCCTGCTGATCAAATCTTATCTGGAAACTGGAGGTGATTGTTTGTCCCAGGTCAGTGATGTTGATAGTTGGTTGTTTTATTTCCCCCAAGGCACCCTGGTTAGCACTAAGATCATACACCTGCACCCATGCATCTGCATCACTTCCTCTCATCCAAACACCTGTATTAGGTTGTTTCATCTGACCATGATTACGGAATTTAAAATCGAATCGTAAACCCGGAGTTGATGCATAACTACTGAGATTAATGGTTGCAAATAGTTTATTATCTGCTACTATTCCGGTATAATTGATGGCATCTAATGTTACAGACCTGTTTCCTGTAATGGGCACGCCTGAATAAATAAAAGTTTGTAAACGTCCATTGCTGTTGGCTGTTGTGAAATCAAAACGATCAGCATTGGGTAATGCAAAAAGGTTATTGTTATAAACAGTAGTGCCTGTTGTTTCAAATGTTTCAGTATATGGCAATGTTACCGGAGGGTTGGCCACATGCTTAATGGTGTAAGTCAATTCATCATTGGCTGTTTGAGCGTCGCCTATTTGTTTTACAAATACACGAACAGTGTGTGTGCCGGTTGCAGATAAATTGGCTGTTGCTGTAAATGGATAATCAAACGTGCCTCCTGCAGCAATTGGTGCTGAAGAAGGTTCCGTTATAATTGAACCTCCATTTACCTGGTAGGATATATCATAGCTACCGGGTGTAACTGCATCATCTAAATTTTTGATGCGTACGGTTATTTGTTGCGTTGCTGATAATTGTGTGCTGGTGTTGGTTCTTCCATTGGTTGGTGTTACCAATGTTTCAATCTTGAGATCATTATTAAATTCAGCAGCAGCACAGGGTGTTCCCAATGTGGGTGTAATAGTTCTGGCAACAGCCCTCATACCCATTGAATCAGTCAAGTGGGCTCTTACCGTAAACCAATAGCTTTGAGTTCTGTCTAATCCGCTAACACGATATGTAAGTGAACCTGTTGTTCCAAGTGAAGCAAATTCTCCATTCACGAGTTGTAATACTTCATAAGCAGTTGCACTTGTAATGGCGGCCCATGAAAGATCAACATATCCTTCGCATGGAACTGTTGCAGTTAAAGAAGGTTGGGAGAGAATTGTAAAATTGCCGGGTGATGTTGCTGAAGTTCCGCCACCATCTCTTGTTACTCTCACCTTTCCTTTGTTCGTTGGAGTATTCGGAACACCGAACCAACGGTAACGATGTTGATTCGCTGCAACACCGCTTGCAATTGTTGACCATGTTGATCCATCATCCAATGAAAGTTCAAGTGTAAATGTATTGCTGCTGTTATCTGTTGCAGTCCATTTGATGACTTCTTCCAGCCCGGGTGAAAAACGTTCACCGCCATAAGGATGCTCAAGAATAATTTCATTTCTTGTAAACTCATAGGTTACAAAAAATTCCTGCGGACCATTAGGGACATTAAAGCCAGCAAGATCAATTGTTATACTTGAGCCGGGGCTATTAATTGTTACCTGTTCAATATTATTGAGGTGATCGATTCCCTGGGCTGCCTGCTGTGTTACATTAGCCGGGTTCAAAATCAATGGGGAATAAGTTGTAATTCCATCTGTAACAGTCAAATCTAAATCATTCACTAAAGCAACAGATGATAAAGGAGAACCTTCTTTATCATGCCAGTACAACATCACTTTCACTTGTGTTGTGCCAACAGGAACTGCTATTACTTGTGAGTTGCTTCCTCCTGTTGAAAGCGTACCTGTGTAGTAACGGTTTTGCTCAATTGCTAGTACTGCTTTGCGTGGATTGATCAAACCAAAGCCATACCCATAATCAGGTCCGGGAACTCCTTTATCATCTCCTGTATTACAGATCACGGCTTTCAGCAATGCTGTTTTAGGATAGTTATTGGAGTTGAGTTGTTTATATCTTTCAGTTAATAAAGACCACACACCTGTAACATAAGGGGCTGAATGGCTTGTACCAAAACCTCCGACATAAGTATTATTGAAACTTGTAGAAAAAACATTTACACCACTGGCAGTAATTTCAGGTTTAATACGTCCATCTTCAACAGGCCCTTTGCTTGAGCTTCCATTTAAATCATCTGTGCCAACATGATAATCTGCTACATCCAATACATTCTTTGATACCTGGTAACCACTTTTAATAGTAGCGAATGATAGTGGATAGGGTGCACAGGTTCTTGTTCCGTCATTACCGGCTGCAAAAATATGTTGCAGGTAAACATTGTTAAACATTTGCTGATCAGTATATACACTCAGCTCATTATAATCACTGTTGCCGGGGCATCCAACCAATCCATTATAATAGGAGTTGTTGGTAACAGTCATATTATAATCGGTATAATATACAGCAGACTTAGTGAGTATATAATCAAAGTAGTCTGCTACAAGCATGCTCTTTGGAGCAACACCTTTGTATCGTTCTTCAACAAGACCATCGCCACCTGCTGTACCGGTAACATGCCTGCCATGATTATTTGTTTGATAAGCAGGATTACGATTGATGAGGTTGGTATTATTATCAAGATGAAATGGATTTGCATTATCACCAATACCTATCGTTATTCCGTTGCCCGATAAATTTCTACCGGCGACTTCCATGCTGGTGAGATTGGTTAACCCAAATAAACCTCTTTCACGTTGGTTCAAAGGTTGCGATTGAAGAAATGAAAGATTAATATAAGCTACAAAAGGTAATTCACTGATGGCTGCAATCCTGTTTGCAGCTACTGATACCTGTGCAAGACCCTGATTTAAATAATCGGCTTTTGTTAGTGTTGCACCATAAAAGGCAAGTATGGATTGAACATCATTCCATTTAACTCCGGGATGAAACAGAAGATTTACAAGCACTGGTGATTCAGATGTAGTAATTGCCAGTTGTGACTTTAGCTCAGTCCCCAGTTTAACAGTACCGGGCATTTGCATAATAGCTTTTACACCCGTTTGAAAAAGTTGCGATAACAACGGTACCTGTTTCATCCTTACCTGGTAGGTATGATCAGGTAAATAAGAAAGAAGTTCAATGCCCAGCGATTTAATCAATTGTTGTTGTGCAGTTGTTAGCGGTTGATCAAAAACCAGCAAAGTATAAGTAGTATTGCCAAACTTTCCTTTTTGCAACTGCTGGTTCACTTCTCCTGCAATCATGTTTTCTTTGATCTGCAAATCACCATTTTTTAATCGGAGTGTGCCTGCCACTTTCTGAGCCGATGCAAAAAGGCCGGTAATCAATAACAGGAAAATAAAGGCATTTTTTTTCATAAACAGAATTTGTAAAGAAAAAACTGAATGGTTAACTGAAGATATACGAGTACGTGTACATGTGGGATGGCAGTGTTTCATTATCTCCGGGTTTACAGGAATTTGGATATGCCCAAAATTAATCATATTTCTCATAAAAGGAAAGACTGTGCAAGATTTGAGCTGTGCGGATGATGAATGTTTAAAATCGATAGCCTGTTCCTATCTTTGCGGCCAGTGAATTTTGAATTGTTGCAGAAAAAGTTTAGTGATGATCCCCGCCTTTTTCAACTGGCGAACAGGCTTTCATTGCCTGTCCCGACTCATTCGGGAGCCCAAACTCAGCGGATCTACCTGAAAAACCTGCAGGGAAGCGCTCCTCAATTTGTCGCCGCTGCCGTTTTTAATCACCCGACACTTGAACAATACAACCATCTCTTTATTGTAAATGATGCGGAGGAAGCCGCATATTTTCACAATTCATTAGAAAATCTTACCAAAGAGCTCAACTTATTTTATTTCCCTTCATCGTTCAAACACCCCAAAAATTTTCGGTTGCTCAATTCATCGCATGTAATGTTGCGAACAGAAGCTCTCACAAAATTTTCTATGCCAACGGGGCTAAGAACAGGGGCTATTGTTACTTATCCCGATGCTTTGTTTGAAAAAGTGGTGTTGCCCGATAAACTGCAGGGTAACATGCTGCTCATTAAAACCAATGACACATTGGATGTTGACAGCCTGATGGGTTTCCTGGTTGACCTGGGTTTCGATCGTACAGATTTTGTTTATCAACCCGGACAGTTTGCACTGCGTGGAGGCATCCTCGATATTTATTCTTTTGGTAATGAAAAACCTTATCGTGTTGAATTGTTTGGAAATGATGTGGACAGCATCCGCATATTTGATCCTGAAACGCAGTTGAGCGAAAGAAGATTGCTGCAGGTGAGCATTATTCCTAATGTTGAAACGCAATTTGATAGCGGCGAAAAAGTATCCCTGTTTGATTTTCTGCCTGATAACACAATTATATGGGTTAAGGATTTTGATATTGTAAAAGAACGGTTGTTGACGATGGAGGAGGATTTGCATCAATTCCTGCAATTGTCGCCCACTGCAAAACAACATACCAATGATGAGGATGACCGGTTAGAAAAGATTGATTTAAGTGAAAATGATTTCATCAGTGCTTCAATCGTTGAAGAACAGATACAAAGAAACCATCTTGTTGAATTTGGGTACCAGCCCATCCTGAGCGTAGTCGAAGGACAGAGCGCAGTCGAAGGAATGGACAATAACACTGAGCGTAGTCGAAGTGTTATTGAATTCAAGACCAAACATCAGCCCGCTTTCAACCGCCAGTTTGAATTGTTGATCAAAGATCTCAAGAACCATGAAAGCAAAGGATTTGAAACATTCATTTTTGCAGAGAACCCTAAACAGTTAGAACGCCTGCACAGCATCTTTGCTGATCTCAAAGCAGAGATTCATTTTACACCGATCGCCGTTTCTATCCACGAAGGCTTTATTGATGAAGATTTAAAAATCCTTTGTTATACCGATCATGAAATATTTCAACGGTATCATAAATACAAAGTAAAACAGGCTTACAATAAAAGCAAAGCACTTACTATCCGTGCTTTAAAAGAATTACAGCCGGGTGATTATGTAACGCATATTGATCATGGTGTGGGAACATACAGCGGTTTGCAAAAAATTGAAGTGAATGGAAAACTGCAGGAAGCTGTGCGGTTAATTTATAAAGACAGTGATATTTTATATGTGAACATTAACTCACTGCATAAAATTTCAAAATATACCGGTAAGGAAGGAAATGTTCCTAAGATCAACAAACTGGGTAGCGATGTTTGGCAGCGGTTGAAAGAAAAAACAAAGATCAAGGTCAAAGAAATTGCATTTGATCTTATTCAGCTCTATGCTCAACGTAAGGCGCAGCAGGGATTTGCACACACACCTGACAGCTATCTGCAAACAGAACTTGAGGCTTCGTTTATGTACGAAGACACGCCTGATCAGAGCAAAGCAACAGCCGATGTAAAGAAAGATATGGAATCACCATCACCTATGGATCGGTTGGTGTGCGGTGATGTTGGATTTGGTAAAACAGAAATTGCTGTTCGTGCAGCCTTTAAAACTGTGTGTGATGGAAAGCAGGCAGCCATCATGGTGCCAACAACCATTCTTGCTTACCAGCATTACAAAACATTCCAGGACAGGTTGAAAGATTTTCCGGTAACAGTTGATTATGTGAATCGTTTCAAATCAGCCAAAGAAAAAAAAGAAACCTACAAAAAATTAGAGGAAGGAAAAGTTGACATCATCATTGGTACACATGCCTTGCTGGGTAAAGATGTAAAGTATAAAGAATTGGGTTTGCTTGTAGTGGACGAAGAACAGAAATTTGGTGTTGGTCACAAGGAAAAAATTAAAACATTAAAAACAAATGTTGATTCATTAACGCTAACGGCTACGCCCATTCCAAGAACACTGCAATTCAGTTTAATGGGGGCAAGAGATTTGAGTATTATGAATACGCCGCCGCCCAACCGTCAACCTATTCAAACAGAAATACAGGTGTTCCAGGAAGATTTTATCCGTGATGCGATCTATTATGAAACAGAACGTGGCGGACAAATCTTTTTTATTCATAACCGTATAGCAGGGCTTGCTGAAATGGCCGCCATCATTCAAAGGCTTTGCCCTGATTTAAGTATTGGCTTTGCACACGGGCAAATGGAAGGTCATGAACTGGAAGAACGCATTTTTGATTTCATCGGAAAAAAATATGACGTACTTGTTTGTACCAATATCGTTGAAAGCGGGGTTGATATTGCCAATGTAAATACCATCATTGTTAATAATGCTCACCAGTTTGGATTAAGTGATCTGCACCAGTTACGTGGAAGAGTGGGCCGCAGTAATAAAAAAGCGTTCTGTTATTTGCTGGCACCACCTATGAGTACATTACCCAATGATTCAAGAAAACGTTTGCAAACATTAGAACAGCATAGTGAATTAGGAAGTGGTTTCCAGATAGCCATGAGAGACCTGGATATTCGTGGTGCAGGGAATATGCTGGGTGGTGAGCAAAGCGGATTCATGGCAGAGATCGGTTTTGAAATGTATCAGAAAGTTTTAGATGAAGCCATCAGGGAATTGAAGCGAACTAAATTCCGGGAACTGTTTAAAGATGAAATTCAGCAACAGGAAAATTTTGTAAAAGATTGTATGATTGATACTGATCTGGAAATACTAATTCCTGATGCTTATGTAGAAAGTATTGCAGAACGATTGAGTTTATATTCAAGACTTGATAATTCCGAAACAGAGGAAGACCTGCTCGCTTTTCATACAGAACTCATTGACAGGTTCGGACCCATACCGTCACAAGTGGAAGATTTGTTTGCCACTGTTCGTTGCAGAAGAATTGCAGTAGAGTTGGGATTTGAAAAAATGACGCTTAAAAATGAAACCCTGCGTTGTTATTTTATCAACAACCCCGATTCGCCTTATTTTGAATCAGCCATATTTAACCATATCCTGCAGTTTATTCAAACTTCATTGAACAAAGCAAGATTGAAACAAACAGGGAAGTTGTTCATGCTGGTAATAGAAGATATTAAGGGCATGGAAGCGCTGCTTCGTTTACTGCAGCGTATTTCGTCAGCAGTAAAAGAAAAGGAAATGATTACGAAAGCTTAGTTTTATTTTCTCTCCGTTGTTGGATGTTCCCTGTTATAATTATTAGAATTACTTAGCTCTTATTAGTGTTTTCATCAGCAAGGGATTTCAATTGCAGAAATAAGTTGCTAAATTGTTTTACAATGAAAATTACAAATCAACAGCATCCCGACAGCCTTGCATGTATCGTTGGTGAAAACACGCAACGACGGCGAGCAATATGCATTCATTGTCTGAGTGCAGCAGTGAGCAATACCAACGGAGAGGAAAATCGCAATATGAAAACATTGTTTATTTTATTTCTTTTCCCTGTATTTCTTTTAGTGTCTTGCGGCAAGACAATCAAGTTATCGGAAGAAGATTATTCGTGGATGCCTTACAAAGGAAATGAAACACTTATTTTTAAGTCGAATACCGGAGAAACTGACACAATTTTTTTTATCAGAAGAGACACCTTATGGGGCTTACCCGACCCTGCGTTGAGTACAAACAAATATGAGATTGCCGCTATTTTTTGTAAACATCCCGTGTCTTATCTACAAAATGGGAAACTATCAAATTCTTATTTTGAGTACTATTTTTTGAAAATGAAAAAAACTTTGAGTAAAAGGGCGGAACTAGCGATTGATTTATCAGCGAAGGATGCGACGTTTTACAATTTAAGGCCACTCAAAGTAGACAGTTTGAATAAAGTCAAACCTGTATCGCTACGAACATCATATGGACATTACGATGATGTTTATATAATAGGCTATGACGATTATGCAAAGGACTTTTATAATCGAAGCAACTTTGTAACAAAATTATATTGGAGCAAATCAAATGGTTTAATCCGTTACGATAAAAAGGATAGTATTATTTGGGAGTTAATGAAATAATAACAACGCCCCGTAAAAGACTTTTCCGTCCTCGGTGTTTTATACTGCTCATGTTAGAACTACACTGCCCTTGCTGGTGTTTTCACCAGCAAGGGATTTTATTTTACAGGAGCAATTGTGTTTTTATCTTCGTTCCCCATCGGGTGAGGCTAGGGACGTAAATAAAATATAAGTGAGTTCGCATTATAGAGTAAGTATTTTCATAACTTTCTATTCTTAAAAATAAACCTTTTATCATGGAACAAAGCTTCACACAATCAAGAGAAATTAAATATGCCAACGTCAGCAGCGATGAACGTACAATGGCTATTCTCTGTCATGTATTATCCATCTTCTTTTCTTTTATTCCCGCCCTGGTTATTTATTTAGTCAAAAAAGACGATTCACCTTATGTTGCCGAGCATGCAAAAGAAGCACTCAATTTTCAGATCTCCATCTTTCTGTATTGTATGGTGAGTGTTGTACTCATTTTGGTATTGGTCGGCATTCTATTATTGATTGCAATAGGAGTGGTATCATTGATCCTGTATATCATTGCAGCAGTGAAGGCAGCCGATGATGTTTTATACCGTTACCCCTTATCCATCCGTTTAATCAAGTAGTTTTACGATTAACCTGTTAAGCAAAGCATAATAAAAGTTCGGGCAAAAGCGTTTTATGTATTCTGGCATTGAGCTTGTTGAATTTTCAATGTCAAGAACTATTAATCCACTTAAACCCTCGCTTATGAAACAAGCTTTACTCTTTTTATCTTTCTCTGTTATTATTACTTCCTGCGCAAGAAAAAAAATGATTGAAAGGGTTGATCGTTACAACATCAGAACCATTGCCATTTTACCTGTGCAATTGGAAGTAACAGGGAACATGCCCAAAAACGTAACCCCTGAACAATTTAAAAAAACAATTGAAGAGCAACGGAAATTCATGTACCAGGCCTTATACATTGACCTGGTGCAATTTTATGATTACCGTACAAGAAATTATTCGCAGGTACAATTTCAAAGCATCGACAAAACATTGAAGTTAATGAATGAAAAAGGAATTACTGATTCAACTGCATGGCAAATGGATCCGCAGGAACTATCCAGGGTATTAGCCGTTGATGCTGTAGTAACAATGAGAGTTACACAAAATCGTATCATGCGTGATGAAGTTGCTTTGGGTGTTGATGTCATTGGAGGAATCGTCAATCAAACGATACCCCGGTTAAATCTTCCCACAGGTGCAGCCCGAACAAGTGATATGTATGTGAACTGTGCTTTAGTAAAAGGAAGTTACACGATGTGGAGCACAAGATTCAGAAATCAAACCGATTGGAATTATCCTGTACAACAGGCTATTCAAAGTGTTACAAGAGGAATTGCAAACAACTTTCCATTGTAACGAATATTCACTTACAGAAAGCAAATGCATCTCAGTGATTGAATAAAAAAAGTCGCCCCACATGATGCGGGGCGACTTTTCAATATCATTCAGAAATTAGTCCCAGCCTTTTTTTGCTGTACCTGCTGCAATAGCGGCTAAAGCTTTTGCTTCACCTAATAAGGCAGTGAGCTTATTACCTTTTCCGTCATCACCTTTAGCGATATATCCCCCTTTAGATGTGCGGGATACAATGGCATTCTGGATAGGAACATCTTTCTCTTTTGTCTTTACGTTATACGCTGTTAATTGCATAATTCAATAATTTTTGGGGGTTAGTAAAATATTCCAGGCCTTCCGGCTCAGTTTAAAAGTACTGCTTTTCCCTAAAAAAGCTGAAAAATGCTTTCCACAGTAGATTTTGTTATTGAAAATCAACGAAAAAGCAGCTTCGAAAAGCTGCTTTAATGATTTGAATTGTTTAATTTTTAGCCTGAAGGTTGTTATATAGTTACGCTGAAAATAGCTGAGCTTACACATCAATATTGGCATACTTCGCATGACTTTCAATAAATGCTCTGCGTGGAGCTACCTCATCACCCATCAACATACTGAACACACGGTCTGCTTCTGCAGCACTTTCAATAGTTACGAGTTTCAAAGCACGGGTAGCAGGGTTCATGGTTGTTTCCCATAACTGATCGGCATTCATTTCACCCAAACCTTTATAACGTTGCACACCTACACTCTCTTCTTTTCCTGCACCAAACTGCGTAATATATCCTTTACGTTGCTCTTCGGTCCATGCATAGGCCATGTCTTTTCCTTTCTTCACCTGGTATAAAGGTGGTTGAGCAATATAGAGATAGCCCTGTTCAACAATCGCTGTCATATAACGGAAGAAGAAGGTAAGGATCAGTGTAGCAATATGACTACCGTCCACATCGGCATCTGTCATAATGATGGTCTTATGATAACGGAGCTTGCTGATGTCTAATGCTTTTGGATCTTCAGGCGTTCCCATCTTTACGCCTAAGGCTGTAAACATGTTGCGGATCTCCTCGTTATCGTAGATCTTATGCTCCATTGCTTTTTCTACGTTAAGGATCTTACCACGTAATGGAAGAATTGCCTGAAAGCTACGGTCACGGCCTTGTTTGGCTGTACCGCCTGCTGAATCACCCTCAACCAAATATAATTCGCAACGTTCAGGGTCCCTGTCAGAACAATCGGCCAGTTTACCAGGCAAGCCTCCGCCACTTAAGACTGTTTTACGTTGCACCAGTTCACGGGCTTTTTTTGCTGCTGCTCTTGCCTGTGCTGCTAATATTATTTTCTGTACAATGTTTTTTGCTTCTCTTGGATTTTCTTCCAGGTAAGCTTCCAATGTGCGGCCAACTGAAGTTTCAACTATACCACTTACTTCACTGTTACCGAGTTTGGTTTTTGTTTGACCTTCAAACTGTGGTTCAGGAACCTTTACAGAAATGATGGCAGTTAAACCTTCACGGAAATCATCTCCTTCAACATCCACTTTAGCTCTTTCAAATAAACCTTCTTTTTTTCCGTAAGATGTAAACACCCTTGTAATGGCCCGGCGAAAACCGGTTACATGTGTACCGCCTTCGATGGTATTGATGTTGTTGACATATGAGAAGATATGCTCATTGTAAGAGTCATTATATACCATCGCTACTTCAACAGCTACATTGCTAACAGGATCATGGCCATCCATGTAGATCACTTGTGGCAAGAGCGGACTGCGTTTGCTGTTTCTATCAATCAGCTCAACAAATTCAACGATGCCACCTTCACTGTAAAAAGTACTAGTGTATGTAAGTCCGTTATCATCTGTTTCACGCAAATCATTGAGGATAATGCGGATGCCTTTGTTTAAGAAGGATAATTCACGAAGCCGTGCTTCAAGAATTTCCTTTTTAAAAACAGAAGCAGTAAAAATGGTTGTGTCGGGCCAGAAATGAACATTTGTTCCGGTAATATCACTTTCACCAACTTCTCTTACTGCATATTTAGGAATGCCGATATGATATTCCTGCTCAAATATTTTTCCTTCACGCTGAACGGTTACAAGTAATTTGGTTGACAATGCGTTTACACAACTTACACCCACACCATGCAAACCGCCACTTACTTTGTAAGAACCTTTATCGAATTTACCACCTGCATGCAATACGGTCATTACCACTTCAAGTGCTGAACGTTTTTCCTTTGTATGCATGGCAGTGGGGATACCACGGCCATCATCCTGTACACTGATGCTGTTATCCTCATGAATGTTGACGGTGATGTTTTTGCAATAGCCTGCCATAGCCTCATCAATGGAGTTGTCAACCACTTCATATACGAGGTGGTGGAGCCCTTTTTCACTGATATCGCCAATGTACATAGCGGGCCTTTTACGAACTGCTTCTAAACCTTCTAAAACCTGGATACTGTCTGCGCCATAACCTGCATTTTGTGCTGCTGCGCTAAGGGCTTTTTCCTGCAAATCTGTACTCATATTATGCTTCTCAAAAGTCTGTTTTGTGGGGGAATAATATATTCGGACAAATGTACGGAAAAGCAGGCGGTTGAAACGTTTTTAAGCGATGTTTTTAGGTAGATGAAATCACAATTTTCTGCTCAATTATTACAGCAGATTTACAGAACAGAAAGAATCATTTTTTTTATTTGAATAGATGAGTTTGGTGCTGAAACATGACCAAACTCTGGCAATTATTAAATATTCGCAGGACTCAAATACCTAAATTTGCAGGGTGATTGCACAATTAAACGATATACTTACACTGGCACATAAGCACCCAATCATGACACATGAGCTGGACTTGTTGTTTGAGCAGGAAAAACAGATCCCTGGCTCTGTGCAGTATCATATCCAGCGTTATAAAATGCAGCCTCAATGGAGTATGGAAGATGT
>JAYUTS010000108.1:0-3670 GCA_043754995.1 Chitinophagaceae bacterium | reverse complement strand
ATAAAGCCTTGTCGCCTTTTACATTCGCATTGGTGGTGCCGATGCAGGAAAAAATACAATCACCCGTACCCAATTTTAATTGATAATCTTCATAGTTATTAAAATCTGTTATACAAACTTCCAGTTTAGGGTGTTGCAGTTCTATAGGCCTTCTTACCAGTACTCTAACTTTTATAAAAGCATCATCATCCAGTAATTGTTCAAGTACATGCGAACCAATTAATCCTGTTGCTCCGAGAACTACGGCTGTTTGTCCGGTCATACAATATCAGCTTTTTAACGAAAGGGTTTTGCTTTCAAGATAAAGTGTGTCAGGATCGAAATCGGTTACATCATCCCACATCACCGTTCCATTAAATACTTTTACATTGCGGCAAAAGGATTCATCCTGTAATGGTTGATAAACGGGATAATGCAGATAAGATGAAAAGTCAAATTCTTTCACTTCATTGTTGTCAAAGGTCAGAATGAGTTTGAATCTGCTTTCATATGTTGCTTTTATAACTCTTGGGTTCATAAATTATTTTAAAGGGTCAATTGCAAAAACTTTATTCCCGGCAACGGCCAATTGCCAGTTGGTCATTAATTCTTCTTTGTGTATTTCGATCCATGCCTCAATCAGTTTTTCTTTATTGACGGGAAGCGAACCTTCTAATAAATTTCCATCGGGTATCTGGTAAACAGCTTCTTTTTCTCCATACCTCACGTGAATATGCGGTAATTTATGTTGCTTCGTATCTAAGTAATACATGGAACAATAACTCCGTAAAACATTGATATCACCGGCATAACCAAAGTTATCAAATAATCAGGATGTTTGCAGTATGCAAGTTGATCAAAATATTTCATTGAGGCAGTATAACAGCTTCGGCATTGATGTAAAAGCAAAATATTTTGCTGATTTTTCATCAGTTGATGAATTACAGGAACTCCTCAATGATGAAGGGCTATCAGCTAATGGCCATCGGCTGGTATTAGGTGGAGGCAGCAATATTTTATTTACGAAAGATGTTGATGGGCTGGTATTAAAAAATGAGATCGGCGGAATTGAAAAAGTAAAAGAAGATGAGGAGTTTTTTTACTTACGGGCAGGGGCAGGCGTAAACTGGCATCAGTTTGTTTTGTATTGTGTTGAGCAAAATTTTGGAGGTATCGAAAATCTGAGTTTGATTCCGGGTAATGTGGGTGCAAGTCCCATGCAAAATATTGGTGCTTATGGGGTGGAGATCAAAGATGTGTTTGAAGAACTGGAGGCCTTTCATCTCAATGATAAGACCCTTGTTCATTTTTCGAACAGCGATTGTGAATTTGGTTACCGTGAAAGTGTTTTTAAACGAAAGTTGAAGAATGAGTTTGTGATATTGAATGTAACCTGCAAACTGCGAAAGCATCCGTTATTCAATACAAGTTATGGTGCTGTTAACCAGGAGTTGGAGCAGATGGGTGTTAAAGAATTATCAGTGCAGGCTGTTTCGCAGGCTGTGATCAATATTCGCTCTTCTAAATTACCCGACCCGAAACTGATTGGTAATACAGGAAGTTTTTTTAAGAATCCCCAAATCACAAAAGCAAAATTTCAAAGTTTGCTGGAGCAGTTTCCCGCAATTGTTGGTTATCCATTAGAAAATGACCAGGTAAAATTGGCTGCCGGTTGGTTAATTGAACAATGTGGTCCGCAGGACTCTGTGAGCTGGAAGGGCTACCGCAAAGGTGATGCCGGCTGTCATGCAAAACAGGCACTGGTTCTGGTGAATTATGCGAATGCAACAGGAAAAGAAATTTTTGATTTGAGCGAAGAGATTGTACAAAGTGTAAAAGCAAAATTTGGCGTGGAGTTAGAAAGGGAAGTAAATATTTTATAAGCTTCAAGCTGTGAGCTTTTAGCTATAAGTAAAACTAAAATATAAACTTGCTAAGCTTGCAGCTCACAGCTAATAGCTTGCAGCTTTCTTCTCAGCTCACCACCCAACTCATCACTAATTGTTTCATAAAACGATAATGAACCGTTAACGACAACGGGTCAAATTTCTGAAACTGGCAAATGAGTTTTCCTTCTTCATCATTGCCTTCAATATTTTGTATAAGCATGTGCTGGCGAAAATCAACACCACCATCACCAAACCATTTGAACATGGCTTCCTTGCTGCTCCATAATAAAGTGGCTAATTGCAAAAGCTGGGAAGGGCTCATCTGCTCATCTAAAAACATTTTTTCTTCATCCGTTAAAAATTTATGAACGATGCGGAAGATTTTATCAGTTGGCAGTTCAATATCAACTCCAACCCTCTGCGACGAACTTACAATGGCGGCTGCATAGTCACCACAATGGGAAATGGAGAAATGATATTTCTCATCGGGTAAAAAAGGTTTTTTTGTATCTGCAATTAATATTTCTTCCAAAGGAAAATCTTCATACAATGTTGGCAGCAAATAACGCCCGGCCAGGTGTTGCAGGCGTTTATGCGGATGCGAAACATCCCTTTTCAACGGCACTTTCTCCAGAAAAAAATCTTCTGTTTCTTCAATATGCCAAAGCCCTACTTTTGTGGCGCTGTTGATAGTATGTTGATAAACGAGCGGCAAAATCAGATTTAAGATTTTAGATTGCAGATTCAGATTACAGCAGCAAAACTAAAGAGAAGTATATGATTTTATCCGATAAAAGAATCCTGGAAGAAATTGAAAAGGAAACCATTAAAGTTGTTCCTTACGATCGTGAATGTTTGGGAAGCAATAGTTATGATGTACATCTGGGTAGTACGCTGGCCATTTATAAAGATCATATGATTGATGCCAAGAAACATAATGAGATTGAATACATGGAAATTCCTGATGAAGGAATTGTATTGTATCCGCATATATTTTATCTCGGTGTTACTTTGGAATATACTGAAACCCATGCCCATGTGCCTTTCCTTGAAGGCAAATCATCAACGGGCCGTTTGGGTATTGACATCCATGCCACTGCAGGCAAAGGCGATGTTGGATTTTGTGGTAACTGGACATTGGAAATTTCTGTAAAGCAACCGGTGAAAGTATATAAAGGAATGCCCATTGGTCAGCTCATTTATTTCCCTGTGGATGGTGAAATTGAAGTGAAGTACAATCAAAAGAAAAATGCTAAATACAGTGGCCAGCATAATAAGCCGGTGGAGAGTATGATGTGGAAGAATGAGTTTTAAAACAGCCCCCTAAATCCCCCAAGGGGGACTTGCCACACACAAACCCAATTAGTCAAAATATAAAATTGTAATTGGTGTGGTTGACATTTGTTGAGTAAATAAACATTGCTGAAATGGAAGAACTAAATGTCTGGATATATGATGCAGCACCGCTCTTTCCCTTCCGGGGAAAGAGAAGCCCGCCGGGATGAACCGGTTCGGACGGGGAGTTAGAGGCTTTTATATTTCTTCATATAAACAATCATCCAGCCTGTTACTTCACCGTAACTTTCAATTCCTTTTCGCTGGCGGTTTCGTTTAAGATAAAAATCATACATGGCATCCGTAAAGTCTCTCATATAACTGCGATGTGTTTTAACAAAATCGGCATAGGTTTTTAAATCTCTTCTTACACCAGCATGTAACTGCTTGCCCATTTCTTTTGCAAGTGAGGAGTCCACAGCTCTGAGGTTATACCATGAGTAAAGAAACATGTCGAGATAAGCCGA
>JAYUTS010000107.1:0-8508 GCA_043754995.1 Chitinophagaceae bacterium | reverse complement strand
CTGCCAGTACATGGGATTACAACAGGATACTGTTGCCCGGCAGTTACGATAAGCCGTAATGCTTAAATTCGCAGACGCTATGATGCGGACTTGCACTCGCTTTAGTCAATAATTTTTCTTCTCTTGTTTGTGCAGCAATTTCACTTACTTTAGTCAATCATGTTGGCTATTTGTTGCCCAATCCTCTGAAAGTGTTGATACATCAGTAACTTGTATTTTCTGTAAAGGGGAAAATGAAAAGCTGCAGCACCTTTCAGCGATCTGATTGAACTATGCAGCTTTAAAGTAAATTGATAGTGATCAAATGCAGTCTTCGGTCTGCAATTATCAACTTCTATTCTTCTATTTAAAATGTCTCTCACTCTTCTTTTTTGTTGATAAACAGAATAATCCTTGTATGAATCTTAACTCTTTTACAATAAAAGAATGACAGTACTGCCGGTAGTTTTAACTGAAAAGTACCAGTTACACTAAGCAAAAACATATAAGAAGACAGAATAGCTTATCACATTATTTATAAATAGAAGTACTTCACCAAAAATTTCAGTTTCAGAATTGAAATAAACAGGACTTGTTATAAGGGAACTCTGCCGGCATGTGTTTAGGTTTCATATACGCAGCATCAAAAACAGAAGCAGCTACATGTAATTGAAAGAGGGGGCTTTATTATTGCAGATTTGATCAATGAATTCTTTTTATGCAATTTGAATTAGTAATTACTCAATTCCCAACCTTCAATCTACAGAATTTGATATGGCTCCAAATGCTCTCTAAAATGTTGAAGTATTGAAATAACATGATGGGGCAAAGAAAATTTCTGACATTTTGATCAAATTACCGGGTGTGGAAAAAATAAAAAAGAGGCTTGTAAAAGGCACATTCACAATTAATAACAAAACTGGCTGTGCTTGAAAAATTCCAGTACTTTGTAAGCGTTATTGCGATTATCTGGCTGCAGACAGTAAAATAAACTGTATAAATTTTAGCTGGAGATGATGTACAACCTTAAGCAAATAATAATTATTGAAGATAATCAGGAAGATTTTCTGCTCCTGAACAAAAGCTTTGCTGAGGCAGGTTTGCACATACAGGATGTTGTACATCTGAAATCAATTCAAGAGCTGAACAATTTTTCTGTAAAACCAGAACCAGACCTTATTTTTCTTGATTTAAATCTCCCGGATTCAAGAGGGCTCGAAACTTTTATTTTCGTTAATCAGTTTCTTTCAATGGTTCCTGTTATCATTCTAAGTGGTCTGTACGATGTTAAACTGGCTCTGCAGGCTATCCAGGCCGGGGCACAGGATTTTCTGATCAAAGGCGAATTCGAAAAGAAAACAGTAAGCAAGTCGGTACAGCACAGTATTGAAAGAAAGAAGAACGAACTGGCACTGAGAGAAAGCGAAAACCGGCTCCGCACCATTTTGAATACTGATCCTGATTGTATAAAACTACTGAACATCAATTGTGAAATTTTTGAAATGAATAAAGCCGGCATTGCTATGTTAGAGGCAGATAGTTTTGAAACAATAAAAGGAAATTCTTTATTACTTGTTGTATCAGCGCCATACCATAAAATGATTAGTGCTTTAATAAAAGATGTTTTTAATGGAATTGAAGGACAAATTCAATTTGAAATGATAACGATGAAAGGGAACAGGCGCTGGTGCGAAATAAATATTGTTCCTTACTGCAATGCACAGGGATCAGTCATCTGGGCACTGGGTGTAACAAGAGATATTACAAATCGAAAGGCAGATGAAGAAAAGCTTAAACGTTCGAACGAACGGTTTTTAATGATCACCAGTACTACCAATGATGCTGTATGGGAATGGGATTTGGAAACAGGCGAATTATGGGGTAATGAAAATCATCAGCATTTATACGGGTTAACGATCAATGATCCTGTGCCAACGGTAGATATCTGGCTGCAAAAACTGCACCCCGATGACAGAGATCATATCATCAAAAAACAAGAGGATGCGCTTGCTTCTTTTACCAATGTCTTTATTTCGGAGTACAGGTTTAAAAAGATGAACGGCAACTATATGCATCTATATGATCGCTCCTATATTTTACGCAATGCAGCAGGTAAGCCAATCAGGATGACCGGCAGTATGATGGATATTACTGAACGGATGCAAGCCGGAGAAATCATCAGAAATTCGAATCAACGATTTGAGTTAATAGCAAAAACAACCAATGATGCCATCTGGGAAATAAGTTTTGAAACGCAGGAAGCATGGGGCAATGAAATGCACCAACGATTATACGGACTTACAGTTGAGGACCCGGTGGCAGATCATCAGCAATGGGAGGAACATATACATCCGGAGGAGAGAGAGCAAATTATAAGAAGCTTTGAAGAAGCCCTTCATTCAAACGAAAATGTATGGATTAGTGAATACAGGTTTTTTTATGGCAACAAAGAATGGATTAATATCTATGACAGGACTTATATACAGCGGGATGCAAAAGGAAAACCCATACGGATGATGGGTAATATGATGGATATAACAGAACGGAAAAAAGCAGAAGCAGCATTACAGCAAAGCGAAGAAAAATACAGAACACTTGTAGAACAGGCCAGCGATGGAATTTTCATTTCTGATCAATCAGGAGTATTTTATATTGTTAATTCTGCGGGCTGCGATTTATCAGGGTATTCACTGGAAGAGTTGAAACAAATGACCATTTATGATTTAGCTGAACCGGAAGACCTGCGGCTCAACCCGTTTCAATTTGAAAAACTAAAAAATGAAAAAGGTGCAACTTCTGAACGAAAAATGTTGAAGAAAGATGGAACAGTGATAGATATAGAAGTAAATGCCAAATTCCTTTCCGACGGCAGATTTCTTGCTTTTATAAGAGATATTACCGAACGTAAAAAAGCCGAACAGGAATTAAAGGAATCATATAAAGCCATCCGGAAACTTACCTCGCATCTTGAAAAAATCAGGGAAGAAGAAAGAACAAATATATCACGGGAAATTCATGATGAACTGGGCCAGCAATTAACTGTTTTAAAAATGGATATTTCCTGGCTCAATAAAAAAATCAAACATCTGGCCGATGCATCAGTTCTTCAACGGGTTGATGATATGCTGGTCATGCTCAATGAAACAGTCAATTCTGTAAGAAGAATTTCATCCGATCTCCGCCCCAGCCTCCTCGATGATCTTGGGCTTGTAGTTGCAGTTGAATGGCAGCTTAGTGAATTTGAAAAAAGATCGGGTATCAAAACAATTTTTATCGGCGATGAAATTGGCATGGAGATAAACAGGGATATTGCTACAGGCTTGTTCCGGATTTTTCAGGAAAGCCTCACCAATGCTGCAAAGCATGCTGAGGCAACCGAAATAACAGTATCCCTGCAAAAAATCAATGATCATTTAATTCTTCATATACGGGATAATGGAGTTGGGTATGAAAATGAAGCAGTAAAAAATAAAAAAACACTTGGTATTTTAGGGATGCAGGAACGTACTTTAATGATGGGTGGAGAGTATAGAATAAAAAGCGATGCGGGAACAGGCACATCCATTGAAATAATGGTTCCTCTTACAAATGAGGTAATATAATTCCCTTTCATGAAAGCAGCAATCGTTGTATTGCAACTGAGCTGAGGCCAGGCATCCTCGATGATCTGGGGTTGCTTTCTGCCATTGAATGCAATCTGCATGTGGTTGAAAAAAAATCCGGAATTAAAACGTCTTTTAAACAAACAGTTGCAGAGCTTCAACTGCCCAATTCAGCAAATACAGCAGTGTTCAGAATTTTTCAGGAAGCACTTACAAATATTGCAAGGCATTCCAATGCAACATTTGTACAAGTAGTTTTGAAACAGGAAAGCAATTCCTTTATCTTACATATTGAAGAAAATGGCCAGGGTTTCAGCAGCAATGAAAATGTAACCGGTAATACATGGGGGTTGCCGGGTATGAAGGAAAGAGCTGCCATGATTAACGGTTCATTTCAAATAGAAAGTATTCCGGGAAGAGGTACCATTGCATGTGTAAGTTTTCCAATAAATATGTAATTGTGAGCCACCTCCTCTTTAAAGAGTATATTTAATATATTATTATGATGCACATCCTCATAGCAGACGATCACGCAATTGTACGAAGGGGTTTAAAAATACTGCTGCTCGAAGAATATCCATCTGCTGAAATTGGTGAGGCATCCGATGCTGAATCGCTTATTCAGGAAGTCATGCGCAAAAGCTGGGATGTGGTTATTTGTGATATCAGTATGCCGGGCAGAAGCGGTTTAGATGCCCTTAGCCAGATCAAACAAATTGCACCCAAACTTCCGGTACTCATAATGAGTATGTATCCCGAAGATCAGTATGCTTTAAGGGTGTTAAAAACAGGTGCGGCAGGTTATCTTGGAAAAGAAACCATTCATGATGATATTGTAAAAGCTATTCAAACGGTGCAACTCGGTAAAAAATTTATTACACCTGCCATTGCTGAAAAATTAGCCCATGCAATTGAAACAGATGCAATCACTCAACTGCATGATAAATTATCTGACCGTGAGTTTGATGTGTTTAAAATGATTGCATCGGGGAAATCTGTAAGTGAAATAGCTGTTCAATTTTCCCTCAGTGTAACTACCGTTAGTACCTATCGCTCCCGTATTCTTGATAAGATGGATATGAAGTCAAATGCCGACCTTACCCGCTACGCTTTGGAAAAAAGCCTCATCTGACCGCTCGTTTTCATGTAGTTGTTTTTCTACATTTCTTCCACAGTAAGAAGGATAAATTAATGTAAGGAGTTCTATTTTTTAAAACAAATAGTTGATCCATCTTGTAACTAAAACCACCAATGACGCTTGAACTGCTTATTGTTGATGACCATTCAAATTATATCAAACGTTTGATGGAGTTGATTGTAAGCAAAACATCATCCATGCTCATCAGTATTGCAACTGATTATGAATCTGCTGTTGAAATGCTCGGTGCCAAAAATTTTCATATTGTTTTATTAGATGTAAATATGCCGGAAAAAAATGGCATTGATGTATTGAGATATATACGGGAAAAGCAAATGACTGGCAGCACCCACATCATCATGATTACAAACCACGCTACTGATCATTACAGAAAACTATGCCTTGAACTGGGAGCTGATTATTTTCTCGACAAAAGCAATGATTTTGAAATGATCCCTTCAGTTATTGAAACAATCAGCTCTGAAATCAGAAAATAATTCATGCACGCTTTTTATTTATATGAAAGGGAATATTTATAACGGCTTGTGCTATTAAAAAATCATATAACTACAGGCACCCTTGTGTCCGTTGTGACTGCTTTGCGTTCTATGTGTTATACTTTTTCTTCAACTATTTTTTTGTAGCACAAAGAACACGAAGATTCACGCTAAGTTCACAAAGCAATTGTTGAAAGAATTATTTCAACTGGTATAATTCCAGCCAGCTTTCAAACAAGTCTTTTTCCATCAGCCTCATTAGTCGTTTATCTTTTGAATAAGTTGTTTTAAGATGAGCCAATTGCTGTTTGATAATTCCAAAGTCTCTTTTGAGAGGGATAATATAAATAAATGGGGCAGGCTGTTTTTGCCTGCTGTCTGCAGGCAGGGTGCTCCACTCAATTAAGAGAGTATTGTCTCCTTTCAATAGCCTTGCCGGAATGGTTAAAGTGTTTACTGCCCTCAGCACGGTGTCGAATGAAATTTCATTGACACGGATCGAAACTCTGTAAGGAATATTTTTTTGTTCCGGTTTCCATTGTAAGCGTATGGTTTTTGAAAAAAGAAAACCACTGTCTTGTGGTGCAAGCATAGCATTTTTACCTCTGTACACTGCCCCTGCTACTTTTTGTTTGCCTTCGTTTGAATCATCATTCAGGAATTTTTCAAACACGTAAGAAAAGAAACCGGCAGATACGCCATTAGATTTTGCGGTGTTGAATATTTTTTTGACCTGGAGAAAGGTGTAAGTGCCGGGTTTGTTCAGCAACATCGATTTACCATCGTTCTGGATCAGCATAACATCGGCCAGCTCCGAAATGATAATGCTTTGTTTTTCGGTCAAAAACATTCCACGCTTTGCTTTTTCTTTTATCCCTTTTTGTTGAAGATGTACTTCCTTGTTAACATGGTATAAAAGGTATTTAATATCCGCCGCATTGCCTTTTAATGAAAGCAGGAAGGAAAAAAATAAGATGATAACTGATTTAATCATTGTCGTTTTTGCTAAGAAATGCTGAACGGAAGCGGATCTTTAACTTATACCGCATAAATTTTAAAAATGCTTCGTATAAATTGATGAAAGTTGGTAGTAGAACGAGGCAGGCGCTTAATAACCCCGGATCAAACCGAACGTCAAGGTATCGGTAAATCAATATGCTAATAAAAACAATGATCACACCACCTGCCAATTGAACCAATGTGCCGGCAGAATTAAACCATAGATCGCCTTTGAAGAAAAGACCACACATCAGTGGTAAGATCAACCAGATAAGTATAAAAGAAAGAAGATAAACGCCCCAGGGTGGAACAACTTTGATGTAATCATTGCCAATGATCATCTTAAGAATATTTGCATGGATCACAGGCCCATACATGTCAGGGAAGCTACGGCCGGATAAATGGCTGTTCAATGGAGTGAATAGTTTGTCTTCATCCTGTCGGTTACGGGCATTTATTTTTGGTATACCCAGGTAACCCAACAATACAATTTTGTTATTTAAAACAGATACATCAAAATCCGGGTCCATTACTTCTTCAAAATTATAGTATGTAAAATTGTTCAGGTTACCGGAGTAATGAATTTCTGTTTTCTTGTTTTTCCTGGTTAATAGTTTTTTGTAAATAGAACTGTCATAATGTTGAATGACGGAGCTTGTAAATGCCTTTTTGTTATTATAGAAAGGGTGATAGTCCCGGATGGTAGAATATTCAACATTTTCTCCAACAAAATTTGCATACCCGCCTTTTTGATTTGTAAAAAATGTATCGGTATATGCGGTTTCTTTTTCATTTTCAAAATCAGCAATATAACTGAACACATAATTATGATGTGCATTCAATTCATTTCTCAGTAAACTATCCTGTTGATTGATGCGTTGTTTAAAAACAATATCCAGTGCAACTGTTTTTGGTTTTCCCCGTTGTACCTGTTGCAGCATGTAGGCAATTTGTGTACGGTCTTTGTCTTCAACATTAATCAATACAACAGGGCCTTTATAAATCGTGTCCCTGTTTTTTACTTTCGTATAGTACAGATCAGTTAAAGCAAAATCACGGAAAGCTTCTGTGAAGGGATCAAAGACAGAAATATTCAGAACAATAACAGACAGTAATGATACACAACCAAAAATAAAGAGGTTGAGGAGTAAATATTCTGTAAAAAATTTCTTTAAAAACTTCATACAACGGGCTGTGTCTACATCTGAAAAAAAGAAGGGTATAAACTCTGCAGTTTATACCCTTACTGTTTTGTTAGTTGAATTAACGCTTAAGGTTCAATGTAAATGTGCGGCTGTCGTTGCAATAGCTGCTGTTGCTCCAATACAAAGATTTGTCTGTTGTTTCAGCATACCACTTCGTCCAGTTACCCGGTACCCATACATCAATACGTACAGAAGTAGCGTATGGAGAAAGACGTCCCTGGTAAATGCCTTCTACCCAAATGTCAACATAATGACCGGTGTAGTTGTCGAAATAAGCGTAGCAATAGCCACGTGTTTTCTTTTTACGTACTCCGCCATCAGGGCCTGGCATGTCTTTCTTTTCTTTTACTTCCTGTGCTACAACTGCAACTTTCTTACGTTGTGTTTGGGCTTTGGCAGTGTTGGAGAAAGCTAAGGATAAGCCAACCACTGCAATAAGGAGAAATAAAACCTTTTTCATTGTGTTTGTTTTTTTTAACGGTTTGTGAATAAAGATTAGAAATTTTTTTGGTTGTACAATTAATTAATTATTGTTTTTTTGGAACGATTTGATAGTTGATGTAAAATGTATTCATCACATCCATTTCTACACTGCCATCATCATCTGATCCACGGTTTGCAGCATTCTTACTGCGGTCTTTCTTTTTCAAAAAGGGTCTGAAGTCAAGCGGCTCTCTGCTGGTAATTACAAGGATCCTGTTTTCGCCATAAGGTGGCCCGATCGTAAATGTTTTTGGATTCCGTAATGTTTTGTCGGGCTCTAAAAAATTACCTTTTGAATTTTCATTGATGCGGTAACCGGGCAACAAACTGTTTACAAGACCATCGGGTTGAATTTCAAGCAGGGTATAATAACATCTTTCCTGGCCACTGTTGGTTAATTCAATATTGTAGTTTTCACCAACAGCCATCACAATGTTGCCGTTTTTATCTTTGATGGATGTTGGTGGCAATTCCTGTGTTTCAACAATTGCACCCCGTTCGTTTCTTTTCAAAATTTTAACCGGGATGATTTTAAATGTAACCCTGATGTTTGTATCAACCTTATGCAGGTTCAGGAAATATTTCGACCATGCAAAATGTCTCAG
>JAYUTS010000106.1:0-3718 GCA_043754995.1 Chitinophagaceae bacterium | reverse complement strand
TAAGTGCAAAGATTTGTGAAGCGGTCAATCCTGATCTCGTTGATATTAACTTCGGTTGCCCGGTGAAGAAAGTGGCCATGAAAGGTGCCGGTGCCGGTGTATTGAAAGATTTGGACCTCATGGTTCGTTTAACCGCCTCCGTTGTAAACTCCACGTCTTTACCTGTTACTGTAAAAACAAGATTGGGTTGGGATGATAACACGAAGAATATTGAAGAGGTAGCAGAACGTTTACAGGATGTAGGTATTAAAGCGCTTAGTATTCACGGACGTACACGTGCACAAATGTATAAAGGTGAGGCTGACTGGACGTTGATTGCAAAAGTGAAAAACAATCCCCGCATTCAAATTCCCATTTTTGGAAATGGTGATATTGACAGTCCTGAAAAAGCAGTTGAATATAAAAACCGTTATGGTGTTGATGGTGTAATGATTGGTCGTGCTGCCATTGGTTATCCCTGGATATTTAAAGAGATCAAACATTTTATCAAAACAGGTGAGCATCTTGCACCACCAACCATTGAGCAACGTGTGGAGGTTTGCAAAAAACATTTACATAAATCTTTTGCATGGAAGGGACCAAAGGTGGGCATTTTTGAAATGCGCCGGCATTATGCCAACTATTTAAAAGGTTTACCCAATATTAAAGAGTTTCGCAGCAAGCTCGTTATTCTTAATACAGTTGAAGAAATTGATGAGGTGCTTGATGAAATAGTTATGAAGTTCAGTGGTTATGAATTTGAACATTCAAAAATTGAACTTATCAATTATCATGAAAAATGCCCGGTTGATTAAGTCATTTTTATCTTCATCGTCTTCATTAACCCATACACAGAAACCAATACCCAGGTTCCTTCTAAAATAATAAACGGCAGGTACATGATAAGATAAGACGCATAGCAGGCAAGTAAAGCGCCGATGATATTGATTAAATAAAACAACTTGGAATCTGAGTTTAATAACCTTGAAGTATTTAAGAAATAAGCAAACAGGATAAGTCCTACCCCGATTGTGCCGATCAGATCATTGTATGTCATGGTAATTATTTTTGATTGATAAACGACTCCAGTGCCTGTGTATAAACAGCAGCCCGACGTTGTGCAGCAATATCCAGCAACAAAGCTGCAACAACCATCACAAAAAGACCCATACCCATTCCACTCCAAAATTGCCTGGCTTCATTATTTCTGAAATAGAAGAACAGGCAAATACCAACTGCCAGGAACACAACTTCAAGAATAATGATGACACTGAAACTCTTCATCACTTTCTGCATACGTGGATATTCTTTTTGTTTCAGTTCAGAAGGGTTCAAATCATAAGCATATACATTCCTGATCCTGTCTGCATCACTGCGTTTATAAATGGCAAAACCAATCGCTCCTGCAATCAACCCCGCCACAATCATGGGAATAGCAACTCCTTTATAAAAAGGCGTTTTCATTACAAAGAAAAAAATGAGCGCTGCAATAACTGCAACAATTCCAACAACCAGGAAAAAGAGACTGCCTTGTTTTTCTGCAGAAAAATATTGTTCAATATCTGCCTTGCTGAACATTTAAAATAATTTACCAGTAAGATACTACAACTGCAGTTTGTTTCCGATAGAAAGATGCACTACACTGTTGATGTTGAGTTTTTCCTGCAGTAATAATAATTCCTGCCTGGGATAATAGATGGGTTCATCACCCATATCGAATGTGCCATGATGCATGGGAATGAATTGTTGGGCCTGCAGTTGTTCAAATGCAATCAACGCATCTGCCGGGCTTGTATGTGCCGATGCCATAAACCATTCAGGTTTGTAAGCGCCAATGCCGAGCAATGCAATATCAATACCTGAAAAGAGTTGAGCAATTTCAGCAAAATGAATTCCCAATCCGCTGTCTGCACCAAAGTATATTTTTTTGTTGTTGCCTTCCAGCATAAAACTTCCCCATAACATATTGTTCATATCGTTCAATCCTCTTCTGTTCCAATGCTTAGCAGGCAGATAGGTAATTTGCACATCTGTTTCCAACTGATATTGCTGATACCACCCTGCTTCTATGATCGGATTTATAATCTTCCAGCTACGCAATAAGGGGGCAATGTTCAAACCAGTGAGGATGATCGCTGTTGGGTTAATGCTGCAGAGATGTTGCATACTTTTTTTATCAGCATGATCCCGATGATTATGTGATAACAGGATATAATCAATCGCTTTCAGATCAGCGATATCACAAGGCAAAGACGTAAATCGTTTTACCGGACCTACATTGTATAAAACAGGATCAGTGATAAAATGCTTGCCGCTTAATGTAAAAAGAAAGCTTGCATGACCCAACCAAACAATTCCATCTTCCCTGTTATTAGTAATATGCTGATTCACGGACACATCAATATTTGTCTGTTGTTTTTGTTTCAGGGGTTTCAATGGATTCTTTTCTGTTTGCCACTTAAACAGTTCTGCGAATGAGCGTTCAGAAGGTCCATCGAGATTGATGTACTGTTGCTTTTCATTCAACGTATTCCCATTCCAATTGTCTTTAATAAACGGAAGCAAAGGATTGTATGCAGGAAGTATTGCCATTTGCAAAAATTAAATCAAACCATCAATAACACAGCTACATAATGACAAATGGCAGCAGCCAGTACAAATAAGTGCCAGATGATATGATGATAATAAAGTTTCTCCCAGAGATAAAAAATAACGCCAATGCTGTACAACACACCTCCAATCATGATCATAATTAAAACGGGCCAGGGAATGGCTTCAAAAAATTGTTTGCCGCTGAACAACAGTATCCAGCCCATTCCCACATAAACCATGGTGGAAACAAAATTGAAACGGCCGGTAAAAAAAAGTTTAAAAAAGATACCAATGAACGTCAGGCTCCATAATACAACCAGCATGGTAATACCGGTTGCATTCATCATGTAGTTTAATAAAAAAGGCGTGTAGGTCCCGGCAATTAAAAAGTAAATACTTACATGATCAAACACATGCAGTACTTTCTTTACCCGTGGGTGCTGAAATGCATGATACAACGTAGAGAAAGTAAACAACAGTAAAAAACAAAACCCATAAACCGAGGCGCCTACTACTGCTGATGTATGATTCTTTGTTACAGCGAGTGCACTTAACACCGGCAATGCAGCAATACCAAAAATAATTCCAATACCATGTGTAATGCTGTTGGCAATTTCAAGACGCAGATTGGTTGGCTCTTCATGCATATACCTGCTCCTTATTTTTTAACTTCATTAATTACTTCATCACTTAACGGTGAGATGGAAGGATCGAAATAATGAACAAGATGCCCATTTTCATCTACCAGGTATTTTGAAAAATTCCAGCTTGGTTGTTTGTTGCTCCAACCGTTGAGTGTAGAATCGCTCAACCATTTAAAGATGTTATTTTGATCAGCTCCTTTTCTTACAGTTGATTTTTTCATTAACGGGAAAGTGACGCCAAAGTTTATTTTGCAAAACGCTGCAATGTCTTCGTCGCTTCCTTTCTCCTGTTCTTTAAAATCATTCGCAGGAAATCCCAGAATCACCAGTTTGTCTTTGAATTTTTCATGCAGCTCTTGAAGCTGATCGTATTGAGGTGTAAATCCGCAATTACTGGCCGTATTTACAAGTAATACTTTCTTTCCTTTTAACTGTGTAAAATCAAATTCGCTTCCATTATTAGCAATTGCTTTTAATGAATAGAAGGGTACCGGTGGAACAAT
>JAYUTS010000105.1:0-8518 GCA_043754995.1 Chitinophagaceae bacterium | reverse complement strand
GTTGGCGCTACCTTCCCTTACAAAAGAATATAAGTGGTACAACATGCTGTGTATATCCTGCTGGCTTTGTGCAACTTCCGCCGCAAGGGCGGGACTTGAAGCCTCCATAATAATATCACTTGTCCATAATTCATCCCATGCTTTACCATGCATTTCTATCAGCCTTTCCCGGCCCTGCAATTTTGCGAACATGGTGAGGCGTTCGGCTTCGTTCAACGGATCATCATGATGGGCAGATGTAATAGATGAACCTGCAACCGAATAGCGATAGGTTTCCCCGGCTTTTAATTGTTTAGTAAACTTAAGCAGGTGCATATTATTATCCCACATTTCGTGAATCACCCTTGGTTCACTGCCATGTTTTTCTTCAAACAAAAATGTATTGCTTGCACACATGAGTAATTTGCCTGTTGGACTTTTTGCAGATGATGTAAGCAGACTCATGGTTACATGAGGCCGGTCTATTTCATTATAATAATTCTGCACATCCTTTAATGCATCAGGTGCTTCCATTACACTGGCTCCTGTTATGCTGATATTTTGTTTGGGTTGGATAGTAATATCCATTAAAACGGTGAAAGGTAAATGGCGTAAGGAATAGTAAGTATAAGTAACGGTTGCCTTATCTGCATAATCAAACGTAGTGGTAAAGCTGGCATGCTGCATATCCAGTTCCTGTTTCATATTCTTTGCTGACTTTGCATCAATGCGTTTGCCATCAATCTCCAGGTACATGTTCAGGAGGTTGAAGCTTTTTAAGAAGTTGCTTACTCTTCCTCTTCCATAGAGATCATAGGCTCCGGCCAATACCACTTCTTTTACTTTGAATGGCTCCGGCGAGGATACCACGCCGATCATTCCATTCGCAACGGTAATGCCGTAATAATTCGATGGGTCAAAATTGGCAGCAGCTACCTTCCATGGGTCAATAGTTTGTGCAGGAATGTGGAGAGAAAAAAATACAGAGCAAAATAGAAAAATCTGTTTCATGGCAATCGTTCAGTTAAGTAATGAAAGATAGTTACTAAAGCTGAATTGATTCCTTCCTCTAACTTTAAAACCGGGTTGCAAACGTTTGCAATGAATAATTGATTCCGCTCTGCACATAGTCTACGATTTCATGAACAGGCTAATTGATTTTTTATAGCGCATCAAACAAATTACAAAAAACAATTGTGCTAAGAAAAGTTGAAAAGATTTACATTGCAAAACATCAGGAATGGCTGCTTGTTTAACACGAGAATTTGCATATTCTTAAAACCTCTTGCTTACATGAAACGTTTCTTGCTTATTATTTCTTTGCTCCTGTTAATCGTATTGGGTGCTATTTATTTCATCCCAAAACAACAAACCCTTATTTATGGTATTAACGTCAATTGCACAGAAGATGGTGCAAACAGATTTGTCGTTCAAAAAAATAAATGGCCCCGCTGGTTGCCGGGTGATAAAAAAAATAATGAGTTTTATAGCTATAAGAACATTCAATACAGGTTTGACAACATTCTTTTAAATGGAGTTGAAGCAACTGTTATTTATGACGATGATTCAACAAAAGGCTTTCTCCAGTTTTTGTATTATAGCATTGATTCAACCCGGCTTCAATGGACTTCAGCAACTACCCTTTCTTCAAATCCCTTCAAACGGGTTGTTGAGTATATACAGGTACAGAAGCTAAAAAACACGATTGAACTTTTTATTAATGAAATAGGGACCCATTTTAATCAACCCGAAAACATTTATGGTTTCAGTGTTGAAAATCTAAAACAAGTTGCAACTTCAATGGTTTCAGTTAAACAAACATTTGACCACTATCCAACCACAACAGAAATCTATTCAATAATTCAAAGCCTGAAAGATTATATCCATGCTAAAGGGGTTGAGGAAAAAGACTTTCCTATGCTGCATGTATACCAGGAAAGCTCAACTGCATATGAAGCAATGGCAGCTATTCCTGTAAAAACCGAATTGCCTTCGGAGGGAAAGTTTCAGTTAAAAAGAATGATGATGGGCAGTATTTTAATGGCGGAAGTAAAAGGAGGTGTTGCTTCAGTTATATCAGCTGAACAAGAATTTACAAACTATGTAAAAGATTATAAAAAAAGTTCACCGGCAATTCCTTTTCAATCCTTGGTCACTAACCGATTGCTTGAAACGGATACGTCCAAATGGGTAACAAGATTATATTATCCTGTTATGTACTAAATTGTTTTGTACCAATGGGATTTATCAATCGCTCCAAATTCCACCGGTACAATACCCACAGACATTGAATAACGGCTAAATTTTTTGAACTATTTACCATGTCTGGTCGGTATTATTTAAATCTTACAACCATGAGGCTGTCATTATTCTTTGTGAGCACAAATGTATTTTGCTGCTTTACCTGCAGTGGTTTAATTTTTCGCACCTGTCCTTTTATTGCCATACCGTTTATTGGTTGATATTCAAAGTGGCCATTGTCCCGGTTGATGAGCATCGTTCCGAAATCAGCATCCTGTCTGCCTATTTCAACATTGTTGTCATAATAGTTGCCCAGCATGAATATATCCGGCAATGCATCCTTGTTCGCATCTATTACTACAGCATCTCTGAAAGTAGAAAGCTGTGCTTCAAAAGGAAGCGGCTTTACTTCAAACTCCATATTTCCTTTATTTATCAGCACAGCGCTTGAAAAATAATTTACAGTTAGCTTTTCCGCTTTCTTCATTTTAACATCCCCGAACAATGTTAACAAAGAAGATTTGGCGAAATCTTCTGCGTATAAAAATTTTTTCTTTAAGACGGGAAGTTGTTTTTCCAAATCCTGTTTGGATGCAAAGGGAATTTCCTGTCCTTTCAAATAATAGGTTATGATCTGCTCTTTCCTGCCATTATCATCAAAGTCGTTATAATACAAAGACACCGGTTCTTTGTGCGAAGCTTTTAAGCGGCTGTTCAACCCAAAATTACCAGCTATAAAATCAATATCAGCATCGTTGTCGATATCACATGGTAATAAAAAATTCCACCAACCTTTTTTATCCGTCAATTGTTTTTTGGTGAGTTTATTCTGATTGCTTAAAAAAACATCGACTCCTCCCCATTCATAACAAACTATTAAATCTTTTTTGTTGTCCTTATTGATATCAAGCCACTGTGCATGGCTAACCATTCCTGGCTGCATCAATTCGTTTGAATAGTTCTTCGTTACATCGGTAAATTTTCCTGTTCCATCGTTCTGCAACAGGAAGGAGCGGGGAATTTGTCCATAAGCCCATGGTTCAGTTCTTCCTCCAATAAACATATCAACAAATCCATCGCCATTAAAATCATGCGTTACTACAACGGATTGTGTTGTATAGATATCAGCAAAGGCATCATTCTTTCTTGTTAAATTTCCTTTCCCATCATTGAGATATAAAAGTGGCAGGAGGTGAGCATCCTTTCCATAATATTCGTTTCCACCAGTTGCAACCACCAGGTCCACATGCGTGTCATTATTTACATCTACCCATACGGCATCAACATTTTCCCACATGCTGTCTTTCAACATCTCCGGTTGAAGTTTCTTTATAAATTTCCCATCTGCGGTTTGCAGGTACACAGCATTATGAAATGTTTTTGAAGCCCCGACAAACACATCTTCCAACCCATCATGATTAATATCTGCAACAGCCAATGCCGGGCCTTCAGTTGAAGTCATATGTGGAATTAATGGCTCCCTGTTTAATTCATTAAACGGATTCTCAAAATGACGATATAATAATCCTGTATTTGCAGTGATGTCTTCTATTTGAGCAATTTGTGTTTGATGAGCTGTTGTAAGCAAGGCATAATTAAATGTTGAAAGGCCTTGTACATAAGAAAAAGAGCTTTGATGATTAGGCCTGATCTCAATTGATTGAAACGAGTTATCTGGCCACACCAAAAAAGCAGAGTCTATTTTTGTTTGATCTAATCCAAGATGAATGGGTAATAACATACTTGATTGAAAACCATGTACAGGAGTATTTTCATATGTCCGCACTCCATTGTTACAAAACAAAATAATTTTTGCGCCAATTGCATTGATATTTTTCTCCGGGCCTATTAATTTGACGGACGCATAAGCTTTCTCATTTTTATCGTTTGCATTATTGGCATATACTACAACAGGGTCATTGATATTATTCACCACAATATCAAGATCACCATCATTGTCCAGATCGGCATAAACAGATCCATTTGAAAATGTAGACGTATTACTTTCAATACTATCGGTTATATTTTGAAAATGGAGATCACCACTATTTTTAAAGAAATGATTGGGTATTTTTATTTCAGGGAATTTGTTCACCAATACCATGTCTTTATCTGCAAGGCTGTTATTCCTCAGCTTTTCCTGCAGCTCTTCATTTGATACAAAGTTGATGTAATCAATATCGTTCATTCGTTTAGGAATGCCGTTTGATACAAAAAGATCTTTACTTCCATCATTATCAAAATCCATCCAGAGTGCAGCCCAGCTCCAATCCGTTGCAAATACACCGGAATATTGTCCTGTTTCACTAAACATTCCATTGCGCCTGTTCACCTGCAGGTTATTTCTTGCATACTGGTAATTGTATCCGTAAGAAAGCTTTTGTTGAAAGATGGTATAATCATCTTCCGCCAATGATCTGCGAAGCATATAAGGATCATATGGCAACATATCCATGGATATAATGTCGGGATAAGCGTCGTTGTTGATATCGGCCACATCCACACCCATGCTGAACTGACTGGTATGCATCAGCCTACCTGTGGTTTCTTCGGTAAATGTTCCGTTCTTTTGATTGATATAGAGATAATCATTTTCATGAAAATCATTTCCAACATAAAAATCTGGCCAGCCATCTAAGTTGATATCCGCCACTGCCACACCAAGTCCGTAACCAATTTTACTGCCTTTGATTCCGGTTTGTTTTGTTACATCTGTAAAGCGACCAACCGTTTTGCCTGCAGCATCTTTTGAAAGCTCGTTTTTGTAAAATTTTTGTCCTGCCAAAGAATCAAATGTGTTTTCAAAATTTTTTCTTGGCGCATAATTACCATCATGATTTACAGAATGATTAAGTAAAAACATATCCAGATCAGCATCTCCATCATAATCAAAAAATGCAGATTGTGTACTGAAGCCGGAAAAATTCAACCCATAATCTGCTGCTTCATCATTGTAAAAAGGAACTCCCTGTTGGTTGATGCCTTTACAAATCAGCAATTGGTTTTTGCTGGTCAGGGTTTTAAAATGACCCACTTTACAAATATAAATATCCAGCAACCCATCATTATTAATATCCACTACCGATACCCCTGTACTCCATCCGCCATCCTGAGGTATCTGAGCCTTAGCAGTTGCATCTTCAAATTTCAACTGCCCTTTATTCAGGAATAATTTATTGTCACCTTGGTTTGCTGTAAAAAAAAGATCAATAAGGCCATCATTATTGAAATCTCCTGCGCCTATACCTGCGCCATTATAATAATACATGTAAGAGAACAGGTTGAATTGAGGCGTGGGCTTCATCAGGTTAGTGAAATCAATTCCTGTTTGCTTACTATTGAGCGTTGTAAAAAAAGGCGATTGTATTGTATTCTTTTTTGAGCAGGATGATAAAAAAAGAAATAGCATCAATGCTGCAAGCATAGCTATTCTACTAAAACATGTCATCATTAATTTTTTCATCTTGTATGCCGCTGCTGTTATTTCTTATTTATTTTATACATCACCGGTGATGAATTGTTTTCTAAAAAAAGTATGTGTGCCTGTTGTTTATGATCAAACGAAATAATATCTCTTGCCTGGCCCTGGAGAGAAAGTCCGGTTCTTATTCCCTGCTGCGGAAGAAAGTTTCCTTTTCTGTCATTGATCAACACATAACCGGGGCTTGCATCTACTCTGCAGAATTGAGGTAACAAATCAAATATATTCCCAGCAACAATTAGATCAGTAAATCCATCCTTGTTGATATCCATCAACTGCATTGCATTAACAGAAGATAGCTGAATTGCCCAAGGAAGTCTTTTAATACTGAAATGTCCTTTGCCGTCATTGTACGCAATACAGGAAGCAGCATAATTTACTTTCTTCACCCTTGTATTTTTAATTTCTTTCCCTAACAGTTGCTGAACTGTTTTAGATGCATAATCCTGATGTTTGAGATTTAATTTCTTCAGGGAAGGTATCTGGTCTGTCACTTCTCTTTTTGTAAAAACAGGTACATCTTTCCCATCAACCGTTTTAGTTATGATCTTATCTGTAATTCCGTTCTCATCAAAATCATTGATCCAGATTTTAACAGGGTTGATGCTATCTGTTTGCAAATAAAAATTTTCGCCCATGTTTCCCAATACTAAATCCTGGTCTCCATCTCCATCAACATCAGCTATTGCCAATGACTGCCACCAGCCCAACAGGTTTTCCATCCCTGCTTTTATTTCTTCTAATTTTTTTGTCTGAACTGTAAAAACATGAGGATACATCCAGTCGCCTGTAATGATCAACTCTTTTTTCCCATCTCCATTTACATCAGCATAAGCTGAAGAAGTGACCATTCCTAATGTAATTAGTGCAGGAGCAACCGTGCTTGTAACATCTTTAAAGTTTCCTTGCCCATCATTTTGTAATAAAAAACTACGGGGAGTTTCTCCATAGTTCTGTGGCACACTTCTACTTCCAATAAACAAATCAATATTGCCATCTTCATCATAATCAAGCGGCGTTGCAGATCCGCAATTGGTATTGATAAGTGGTAATGCTCCACGTTTTAATGTAAAGGCTCCTTTTCCATCATTGATAAAAAGCAGGTTTTGAAAACTCCCTGAACTTTCTGATGCAAAATTTCCACCACCACCAGCAAACAGATCTAAGTCGCCATCTTTATCACAATCAAAAAAGAATGCAACTGTAATATCATTAAAAGAATAAGTTTTGAAATCAGGAATATCTTTTTTAACAAAGCCACTGGCCGTTTGTAAATATAATTGCCCCGGTTGTTGTTTTGCCCCGCCAATATAAATATCCGTTAAGCCATCAGCATTTACATCCCCTGCTGCAGCTTTTGGTCCTTGTCTTGATAGCATGAATGGAATATTCCGTTCGTTATAAAAATCAACATACTCATCTTCGACATGCTTGTCAAAATTGTTGGTTACCAGTTCCAATAATGTTTGCTCAGTTAAACCCGTTGGAAGATCCTGCTTCGTTGAACTTGTTGTGTAATCAATTTGATGCAGCTTATTGATTACAGGTTTGTTGATTGATGTAACGGATCTGTCGGGCCAGGTGATCGTCATTGAATCAGCTTCAAGCTTACCCAACCCAATTGTTTGCCGGTAATCAACAGATGATTGAAAACCACGGCTTGGAATGATTTCACGGCTGATGATTTGATTTCCCTGATATACTTTGATAGTACTCCCTATCGCAAAAGTATTAGGAGATTTGTATTTTAAGGTTACTGCTATATAGTTATTCTGATTATACTCACGGCTATTGTTCTTATAAACCATCGCCTGTTCATTTACATTATTTACAACAAGGTCAAGGTCGCCGTCATTATCAAGATCAGCATAAGCAGCACCATTTGAAAAAGAAGGTTGTTCAAACCCCCAACTGCTACCCATATCCTTAAATCGAATACCACCTACATTTTTATATGCTTTGTTGGGTATAGGGTGTGACGGCATTTTACTGATGATATTACTCACATCCTTTTTTTTGCCTTTCAGTACTTCCTGCTGGGCAACTTCATTGGCAAAAAAATCAATAAAGTCCTGATCGGTTACATCATAATAAATACCATTGCATACATAAATATCAGTTAAGCCATCGTTATCTGCATCAAATAAAAGTGCCCCCCAACTCCAGTCACTGGCAGCAACACCACTATAAAATCCTGTTTCAGAAAATGTTCCGTTTCCATTGTTAACCTGCAATGCATTTTGTGTAAACTGGTTATAAAATCCCTGCTTTTGCTTGAGGGTGAAAACATCATAGTTTTCAAAGGAAGAGTTTCTTTTTAACCGGTAATCATCGCCGGGAAGCATATCAGTTGTAAATATATCGGGGAAGCCATCATTATTGATGTCCTGCATATCGGCACCCATGGAAGAGAGGCTGACGTGCTGCATTCTTAATTCCAACTCATCAATGAATGTTCCATTTTTTTGGTTGATGTATAAATAGTCCCGTTCAAAAAAATCATTGGATACATAGATGTCGGGATAACCATCCGTATTGATATCTCCAACTGTTACTCCTAATCCTAAGCTGATAAGGCTTCCGTGAATGCCTGCTTGCCTGGTTACTTCTGTATAATGCCCGTTATCATTCCGGTACAAGTGATCGCCACCACCTTTTAAAAATTCAGCAACATTCCAATTTTGCGCAGGTAGGTCCCGCATGCTGGCATAGTTCAAAGTATTAACAGGAATAGGACTATTGTTCACCATAAAACAATCCAGATCCCCATCCAGGTCATAGTCAAAAAATGAAGCCTGGGTAGTGTAGCCGTTATTA
>JAYUTS010000104.1:0-8539 GCA_043754995.1 Chitinophagaceae bacterium | reverse complement strand
GGCCTCCACGTTAGTTGCTGTAGGGGGAGGGATCGAACCTCCACGGAGCAGTTAGTTGTAGCACAAAGTTCAGTGGTCGACCCTGGTCGAATGGTTATTGCTAACCAAACGGCTCTATGCTATATTTATCCTGTAACCTCCACCCCCGAGACAAGAGGGCATGTCTGCCTAATATTTCATCACCCCACAGTATATTGCTCAAAGAACATTTATAATGCAATATTAAGACAAACAACCTATTTGTTGCAAATTATCAAACAAATATTTTAAAACTTTCGATCAATTCTAAAAATTTGTCTGTATTATTGAATAAATATTAAAAATTAAATTAAAAATGGCAGGCAAATTGAATCTTGACAAACTGGATCTTCAGATTATTTCTGAAATGATGGAAGATGCACAGATCTCTTATGCCGATCTGGGAAAAAAACTGTTTGTTTCTGGCGGCACCATTCATGTGCGTATTAAAAAACTGCAGGAACACCGAATAGTGAAAGGTACAAGACTCAATGTTGATTTAAAAACATTAGGTTATGATATTACTGCATTTGTTGGCATTTATCTTGAAAAAAGTTCTTTATATGATACCGTTGCTAAAGATCTCAAAAAGATTCCTGAGATCGTTCGATTGAACTATACAACCGGAAACTATAGTATGTTTATTGAAGTGGTTTGTAAGGACATTACCCAATTGCGTTATGTGTTGCATGATGCTTTGCAGAAAATAAAGGGTATTGAACGTACCGAAACATTTATTTCGCTTGATGAAAGTTTTAACCGGAATGTTCAGGTTGTACAAACGGAAACCTGATTTATTTCAGGCAACCGGAAAAAAACTATTGTATTTTAGCCGCTTTTATAACTTCTGTTTATGATGAATTTAGATATTGTATTTGAGGTCATCCGTCAACGCTGGAAACAATGCGCCTTCATTGTGTTTCTTGCAACAGTTTCTGCTGCTGCCATTCTTTTTATTCAAAAGCCTTACTTCAGAAGTTCAGCCATTTTTACTGCGGCCAATCCTAACCTGGGCGATCGGGCAAATATTTATCGCACTGAATTCTGGGAACAGTATTTCTATTACGGTGCTGAATTTGACAATGACCGTTTAGTGGCGATTGCCCGATCGGAAGAAATGTGCCGTTTTATGGTTGATAGTTTTAATCTCCTGCAACATTATAAAATCAAAACCGGCGGCGATAAAGCCATCTACACAGCTAATGAAGAGTATAAAGAGAATGTTCGTATTCATAAAAATGAATTTGGGCATGTAAAAGTGAATGTGTGGGATACAGATAAAAAGCTGGCGGCTGACATTGCCAATACAATCGTAAAAAGAGTAAATGAAAAAAGTGTAGTTGCGGTGAATAATATGAAGGTGGAAATTTTACAAAAGCTGCGAATTGATTTCAATGCACAAAAGGATTCATTGGCGCAGGTTGAAAACAATTTAAAGGAAAGCGCCGATGCATTTCTCATTGCAAGAAAAACAGAACTGATCAGCCAGCTCAACGAAAAAGAGAAATTGATTCAGCAATTCAACACCAGTGTAAATAATGTGAGTGCCTTGTTTGTAATTGAAGAGGCATTGCCTGCTTTAAAGAAAGATAAACCAAAGATTGTTGCCGGCATCCTCATGGCTGCTTTACTCTCATTTATTTTTTCTGTTTTTTTGTTGCTGTTAATTGAATGGAGAGCCCGCATGAAATCAAAGTAATATGCAGCAGCTTTTTACAAAACAAGAACGCTTAAAGTGGTGGTTACCCTCCCTGGCCGCAGTTTTTTGTTTTGTTGCAGGAACAATAATGGAAGAAAAACTCTTATTAATTTTTCCGTTTATTATTCTTATCTTATATTTTTTTATCAGCAATATCAGGATACTTTATTTTGCCTTACTTTTTTTTATACCTCTTTCAACAGAGTTTTCAGTTACAGCTACCCTTTCAACAGATTTGCCCGATGAACCAATGATGCTGTTATTATCTGGCTCATTAATTGGCATCATGCTGCTGCAACCTTCCATATTTCCCCAGCAGGTAAAAAAAAGCAGTTTGTTTTTACTGGTGATTCTCCAATTGGTCTGGATGCTGGTTTCAGTTTTTTTTTCCTATGAAACCTTTTTAAGCATCAAGTACGTTCTTGCAAAAACGTGGTTTCTCATCGCATTTGTTTTTGGCGGGCTGATTTTTTTTAAAACAAAAGCTGATTTTATACTGGCATCAAAACTGTTCATTGCCGCCATGCTGATACCGGTTGTGATCAGTTTAATAAAACATGCCTCTTATGGATTTTCATTTGAATCAATCAATTTAACGTTAACGCCTTTTTTCAGGAATCATGTTAATTATGCAGCCTTGTTGGTTTGCTTAATGCCCATACTTTTTATGTGGCAACATTTTTCAACAGGTAAGGCAAGAGTACTTGTTGTTGTGTGTATAGTTATTTTTCTGGCGGCTTTATTTTTTGCTTATTCGAGAGGGGCGTGGCTTTGTTTACTATCCGGACTTTTTACGTGGATTGCCATTAGGAAAAAATTTCTGCTTTCATTTTTATTTGCATCAGCAATTATAATCATGATTGGTCTTTTTTGGTTGATTCAAAACGATAACTATTTAAAATTTGCGCCAGATTTTAATACTACTACGCAGCATACCAATATTGGCGAGCATCTTGAAGCAACCTATACATTAAAGGATATGTCAACCATGGAGCGCTTTTATCGCTGGATAGCAGGGTTGCGAATGGTTAATGAAGAGCTGCTGAAAGGATATGGACCTAATACATTTAGTTTACACTATAAAGAATACACTGTTGCAGCATTTAAAACATGGGTAAGTAATAATGAAGAAAAGTCATCAGTACATAATTATTTTTTGCTGGTAGCCATAGAACAGGGAATACCAGGTCTCTTACTATTATGCTTACTGTTATTCAGCATGTTCAGTATAGCAATTAAAGGTTATCATACATTAAAGGAACCCTTTGACCGGGCATTGTCTATGTTATGCGGAGTAGTGCTTAGCATGATACTTACATTAAATCTGTTAAGTGATTTGATTGAAACGGATAAAATAGGAAGTATATTTTTTATTGTTCTTGGAGTGTTGATTCATTTGCAGGTAAAAATGAATGAGCAAATGAAAATGCATACACTATAAAGATCCTCCCTGAACAAAACGGGAAGTAATAAACAATTCTTTTGGCTCTGTATTTCCAATCATACATTCCATCATTCGCTCAAAAGCAAGTTTGCCAAGTTTATATCCGCTGGTTTCGATGTAGGTTATTTCAGGATAGTAGAGTTTCGGAAACAACCCATCACTTAAAGCAATAACACCGGTATCTTCCGGTAATTGCATTTTCATTTTTTGAATGCTCTTCATTACACCCGTTAATATTTCATCACTCATACAAAAGATCGCATCCGGTTTTTGTTTCGGCTGAAAATAATGTTCAGTCTTTTCTTCTGCCTGTAAACTGTTGCTGGCATGCTCAATAATAAGATTTACCTGTTTGAATTGCTGCATATATCCGCTAAAAGCAGCGAGTCGTCTTTTTGTAATGGAAAGCTGATCATTTCCAAAAATGGCAAGTATATTTTTTTTCCCTTTGCCAATTAATGTTTCTGCTGCAAGTACCGCAGCATCTTTATCGGCCAGGCATATTTTATTGAATGATTCATCCTCTGGAACCTTATCAAAAAAAACAATCGGAATATCCGCTTCCTTCATTTTTTGAAAAGGGCTCATGTTTATTGTTTCCTGAGAAATACAGGCAAACACGCCACTCACCCTGTTCTGACGATAAATTTTCAGGGTTTCAACCTCCACTTCAGGATTATCTCCGCTTTGCAGGATCATTAATGAATAACCAGATTTTTTGGCCTCTTCCTCCACTGCTGAAATAAATGAATCATAGAAATTGTTGGTAATGGAAGGAATCATAACACCAAACACCTTTGTGTTTTTGCTGCGCAGGTTTACAGCCATCGCATTCGGCTCATATTCCAGCGTTTGAGCAAGCTCCATTACTTTTTGTTTGGTAGAAACAGAAATATCAGGATGGTTTTTAAGCGCACGTGAAACCGTAGATATACTGATTTCCAAAACCTGGGCTATTTTTTTGAGGGTTGTATTTGCCATAATTGGTGAAGCAAAGGAAAGTATTTTTCCCCTGCAATTATTTCCGCAATCGATTGCGTAATTTCGAACCTAAACTTATGATCTTTTATTGACTTACGGTACTAAAAACTTCCTTTAAATTCACAGTAATTTAACAGCCGAACGATTGCTATTTGCCAGAAATAACAGGATTGGACTATTTAATAACTCCAAAAACCTGTTCAACTGATGGCACTCATGCATCTTCTGCTGAGTAAACAACCCTCAACAATTTAAAAACTACTGATTATGACTTTGACGAAACTTGCAAGAGGCATACTTACCATGCTCAGCTTGTTTGTTTTAGCGAATGTATCGCTGGCGCAAACAAAAACAGTTACTGGAAAGGTAACCGATTCAAAAGGAGAACCTGTTCCATCGGCTACTGTAACTGCAAAAGGCACAAAGACCTCCACCACAACGGCCAATGATGGCTCTTTCCGCATCACCGTTCCAACCGGATCCAACACACTGGTTATTTCATCTGTTGGTTTTGGCACACAGGAAGTAAGCATTTCCGGAAAAGATGATCTAACGGTATCACTCGAAACCCAAAACGCTGCTTTAAATGAAGTAGTTGTAGTTGGTTATGGTACAAGAAAGGTGAAAGATGCAACAGGTTCAGTTGCAGCGTTAACAACAAAAGACTTTAATAAAGGAGTCATATCTACTCCAGAACAGCTTTTACAGGGACGCACACCAGGTGTTATTGTATCTCCATCCAGTGGCGAACCTGGGGCCTCTTCTACTATTAATATCAGAGGCACCTCTTCAATCAGAAGTAATCAAGAACCACTTTATGTAATAGATGGAGTTCCTATTAGCCCAGGAGGAACTTCAGGTACATCAAGTGGCGTAGAAGGGTCATCAACTCCAAAAAATCCTTTGTCTTTTTTAAATCCTAATGATATTGAAAGTATTAGCATTTTAAAAGATGCATCATCTGCTGCCATTTATGGTTCACGTGGAGCTAACGGCGTAATACTTATCACAACAAAATCTGGCAGAGGTAAAAAAGGCAGTTTTCAATTTAGTGCAAATACAAGTGTTTCCAAGGTAGCAAGTAGATATGATTTACTGAATTCTTCGGATTTTTTAGTAGCTGTTAAAAAAGCAAATATTGAATCAGGTGCCAGCCCAGATAATGCTGCAATAGCAGTTCTTGGAGTAGATAAAGGATACAGTACAGATTGGCAGGATCAAATTTTCCGTACTGGTGTTAATCAGAATTATAATTTAGGATGGGGCTTTGGCCGCAAAACCACATCTTTACGATTAAGTGGTTCTTACGACGATCAACAGGGTATTATTAAAAACAGCAGTTTGAAAAGATTAACTGGTCGTGCAAATTTTTCACAAAAATTCTGGAAGGATAAAATAAAATTTGATGTTAATCTAACTCTTGCAAACGTAAAAAATGATTATCCACCATTATCAAATAATGCAGGTTATCAAGGTAGCCTAATGGGTGCTGCCATTGCGTTTAATCCTACATTCCCTGTTTTTAATAAAGATGGATCATATTATGCCCCATCAGATGGCAACAGGAACCCCTCTCAAATGCTGGCTTATTTTGACGATAAAGATATTGTGAATCGTTTTTTAAGTAGCTATAGTTTAAGTTACCAGATTGTAAAGGGTCTTTCTTATAAAGCAACTTTTGGATATGACCAATCAAAGAGCGAAAGATTGTCATTTGCTGATCCACGCTTGGGAAGTGCATTTAGCGGAACGAACAATGTTTTTGGGAAAGATTTGGGTAATGGCATATCTGGAAATGGAAGGGCAGTTAAAAACAACCTCGAATTAAAATCAATCCTTGTTGAGCATACACTTACCTACGATAAAGCTCTTGATAATGGGCATGTAATAAATGCAGTGGGTGGGTATTCATATCAAAGTACACAAACAAAATACAAAGGGAAAGTCGCTTGGGGTCTTAACACACCTGTTGTTAACCCGACAGATGTATTTAAAAAAGACTTCAATAATTTTAAAAATTATTATGATTTTGTTCCTGATTTTACGAAATATGAATTGCAATCATTTTTTGGCAGGCTCAACTATAGTATCAATGAAAAGTACCTGCTTACAGCAACAATGCGTATAGACGGGTCCTCAAAGTTTGGGAAAAACAACAAATATGGATATTTCCCTGCCTTTGCAGCTAAATGGAGATTATTGAAAGAAAATTTTGCTGCAAACTCATTAGGTAAAATATTCAGCGATTTCAGTATCAGAGCCAACTATGGCATACTGGGTAGCCAGGAAGGGATTGGGCCTTATGATGCAGTTGATTTACAGCAAACATGGATAGATGGATCTGGTAACAATGCAACAGTAACTCTTCATCAAGGAAACCCTGATTTGAAATGGGAACAGTCTGCCACAACCGGTTTAGGGATTGATTTTTCAACTTTAAATAGCAGGCTTTCAGGTACAATAGATTATTATTATACCGAAAGAAAAAATCTCATATTTTATACACCTACTCCTGGTGGCTTTGCTGCTCAATCAAATTGGTGGGTTAATCTCCCCGGCGTTGTAATTAATAATGGCTTGGAATTTGGAATTAATTACACAGTAATTAAGGGGAAGAAATTCAGTTGGGATGTTAATTACAATATGACATTTATTAAGAATGAATTGAGAGATTTCAATATTATTGTTAATACAGGAGGTGTAAATGGTCAGGGTTTATCCGGTGCCTATGCTCAAACATTTGCAAATGGGTATCCATTATTTTCCTGGATAATGCCAACCTTTCTTGGATTTGATGGTAATGGCGATTCAAGGTATGCAGATGAAAGTAAAAACTATATACAGGGTAGTGCTTTACCAAAGTTTCTGGCTGGGTTAACTAACAGTTTTACATGGGGAAAGTGGAATGCCAGTGTGTTTTTCAATGCCGTAACTGGATTCAAAATTTACAATAACACAGCAAATGCACTTTTCATTAAGGGTAGCGTTAAAACGGCTCATAATATTACTTATGCGGCTGCTAACAGTCCTGAAAATCCACTCAACGCAGCTGGTCCATCCACAAGATTTTTAGAAAAAGGTGATTTTATCAGGTTTTCAAATGCCAGTATTGGTTATGCTTTTGATTTAAAAAGCAAAACAATCAAAACTTTGTCTGTGTATGCTTCAGGACAAAATCTTGCTGTCTTTACTAAGTATTCAGGTTTAGATCCAGAGGTAAATATTGACCATCAACTAAATGGTGTACCATCCCGTGGTTTTGACTATACAGGTTATCCTAAGGCAAGAACATTTACTTTAGGATTTAATCTTGGATTTTAATTAAAAGAACTAAATAAAATTATGAATATGAAGACAATATTTAAAAATCGGTTTGTAGCTGTTGCAACTTTTATCATAGTTCTAACCGTTACTTCCTGTACAAAACTCGAAACCGAAATTGAATTACCAAATTCAATTCAGCCCCCAAGTGCCGGAACAGCCCCGGCCCCATCTTCCTTATCAAAAGTGTACGAATCTTTAAATAATTTGATAGGCCAGGGAAAATGGTTTGCTATGTCAGAACATTCATCAGATGAATTGATGGGACCTACAAGAGGTACAGATTGGGATGATTATGGGAAATGGCGTCAGTTGCATCTGCACACATGGAGTGGTTTACACGAAGAAATAGGAAATACATGGAATGACATTAACGGGGCCTTGTTTCAAACTACTTTGTTAGCAGAAGCGACTGCTGCATCTGCCTCAGACAAAGCAGCGGCTAGATTTTTAAGAGCTTACTTTAGTTATATCAGTTGTGATTTATTTGGATTAGTACAACACCGGCCTGCAACTGCAGCAGCCAATGTAATTCCTAACGTTTATACCCGGGCTCAAGCATGTGATTTTATTATTAGTGAATTGGAGGCCATCATACCTACACTACCCGCTTATACACGTGCTACAAGAGATAAAGCCACCAAAGAAGCAGCTCAATTTTTATTGGCAAAGACTTATTTAAACAAAGCTGTTTTTAAACAAAACCCAACTACACCTGCTGGTCCTTTTACTTTTGCTTCGGCAGATATGAATAAGGTTATTGCTTTGTGTAATGCAATTGGAGCTAATGCTGAATTATCAGTCTCGAATTTTTACTGGGATAATTTTACTTGGGAAAGTGGTACTAAATCAACAGAAAATATTTTTGTGCGTACCAATGCCGGAGGCATTAATATGGTTTGGGCTTCCGCTATGGGTAATCATTATTTTATGACTCCTGATGGATGGAATGGATTTACCACATTAGCCGACTTCTATAATAGTTTTGAGGATGGTGATGTACGCAAGTCTGCTGTATTACCAGGATTTACAGCTCAAACCGGCCGCCCCGCTGGATTCTTGATTGGCCAGCAGCG
>JAYUTS010000103.1:0-8541 GCA_043754995.1 Chitinophagaceae bacterium | reverse complement strand
GAGTAAATTCATTTTTAAACTGTTTTGAAAATTGTAAGCTATATGCAGATAATCAGAAGTATTCAAAGCCGCATTTATGAAATTCGGGGTGAGCGGGTGATGCTGGATTTTGACCTGGCTGCTCTTTATGAAGTTGAAATAAAAGTTTTTAACCAGGCAGTAAAGCGGAATAGTAAGCGATTCCCTGACGATTTTATGTTCCAACTAACCAAACTGGAGTACGATAGCTTGCGTTCTCAAATCGAGGCTTCGGAAAGTTCAGATTCTTTAAGGTCACAATTTGTGACCTTAAAGAGCGGCAGAGGAAAGCATAGAAAATATATGCCCTTCGCTTTCCCAGAACACGGTGTGGCTATGCTGAGTGGTATTCTCAACAGCGACAGGGCTATCAATATGAACATTGCCATTATGCGGGCTTTTGTAGAAATCAGAAGAATTGTATTAAAAGAAAATGATTTGAAAGAACAATTGAAGCTGATCAAAGAACATCTGGGCGGGCATGATGCGCAACTCAATCAAATTTATGACGCCATGGAAAATCTGCTGGATGAAAAAGCAGCGCAACGGAAATGGGAAGAAAGGGATCGGATTGGGTTTAAGAAAAAAGGATAATGTTATTTATTAGCAGTTGAGACGGTTCTTCAATATGTTACGCCGTTACCTGCTGTTTTCACCAGCAATTGAATTGAAATGAGATTGTATAAATGTGGTTGGTGAAACACAATACCCCGACGGGCTTTTTTTGCAATTACTTGTATAAGGCTGATGAATAAAAATAATATGTCGTAAAAACACGATGGAATTTTCCGCAAAAAAATCGGTCAAATGTACCCGAGCAACTATTCAAAACTATTCAGACATTTACATCAGTAATTAAGAATCCAATACCTGAAGAAAAATCCGTACTCTATTCGAACTAACAGAAATTTAAATCCTTTGAAAACTAAACAGAATTCGTATCCATGAAACCGATGATCCATCAACCCTATTAAAAAACACGACAAGAGACACATTTACCTAATTGATGGAACAAATTTACTTTTGCAAATCCCTCCGCTAAAAACGGGGGGATTTGCGTTTTATGTCCCATTCCGATGCTTTTTGAGCATCTGAATGGGAGAGGGATTATATTTGTGTGGTTGGTGAGAACACACAACCACGGCGTGTTTTTTTTAGCAAGACCAACAAAGGCGAGAAAAGTTGAAAAAATTAGTCCATTTCAAGCATTGCACGATACGATTCTTCAGGGTTTATAATTATATCTTTATTTTTTTCAAGAGATTTTAATTCCGCTTCATCAAAAGCATTTCTCTCTAAATATAAATATCGAATGTTTATGTCAAACAGCTCTCTTAGTTTATTGAGCTTGGTATCTACAATATTTAGCTCATGAAGGTTTTTTAATTTATCTATATCAAAAATATCTTCAATCGGATTACTCGCCAAGCATAGATTAGTTAGGTTAGGTAATTTTGATACCGACATCATGCTACTAATCTTATTTCCTTGCAAATTCAGTTCTTCCAATCCAGTTGGCAGGAGTTCCCAGGTGACATCTTCTATCAAATTTGAACTCAAATTTACTTTTGTAAGATGTTTTAAACCCACAATATCACCCACCTCTTTTATAAGGTTACCGGTTAAATCAAGCGATTTTAAATTACTCAAATTCTCAATACCCGAAATCGATTCAACACTACAGTCATTGATAACAATGCTCTCCAAATAAACATTATAAATTATTTGTCGCAGACTACTAAATTTAATATTCCTAAGTTCTATCGATTTCAAATTCTCCAGGCTACCAAAGGGGATTATCACCTCATCTTTAGTATTTTGACCGTCATAATGTTTTTCTATAACAAGCCACTCAATTTTTAACAAGTCTCCCTCTGAAAACCGAGCCCGCTTATACTTTTCATTAAATAAATTGAAATATGTTTCATATATCTCTTCAAAATATTCGTACTGCGTATTAAATGAAGCTCTACGATAAGTAGTTTTATCAATCCCGCTTGTCTGCATAATTATATGGATTGACAAGATATCCTGCATTGCAGGACTAAGCGAATCATAAAAATTATCAGAATTACTGAGCATAGAATTCATTTTATTTTATTACAATAAGGATAACCTCAATATAGTACCGATTCGCTATCAGTGATAGCTCCAATTAATTAGCGCTTCGAAGTCTTCAGGCTTGAAGAGCTTAACTCCTAAAGCGTCCCAACCGTATTACACCTTATCTACATCCGGTATCATCACCACGCTTTTCAACTTATCCTGATTGTGCAAATGAATTGCCTGGGCTAAAATCATTTCCTTGCATTGATGAATGAGTTGTGCATCTTTCGGTAATTTAAAAATCAACTCCATAATATACTGGTTGCGGATACGGTTCACCACCGGTTCAGCAGGGCCCACCATATAATTTGCAAACAAAGGCTTCATATTTTCTGCCACCAACTGCGATGCGGCTTCCACCACTTCTTTAAACTTATGTTTGAATGTGAGTTGAATGATTCTTGAAAACGGCGGATAAAAAAACTGCCGCCTTCCCTGTATCTCTTCAGCAAAAAAAGATTTGTAATCATGTGCCACCACATACTTCAACACCGGATGATTGGTATTGGCCACCTGTATCATTACTTTCCCTAATGCATCTTTTCTTCCGGCTCTTCCGCTTACCTGTTCCATTAGTTGAAAGCCCCGTTCATTTACCCGGAAATCAGCAAAACTTAACAAGCTATCGGCATCTAAAATTCCAACCAGGTTCACATGTTCAAAATCCAAACCTTTCACCACCATTTGCGTGCCTACTAACACATCAATCTTATGTTGTTCAAAATTTTGTATCAACTGGTCATGCGCCGTTTTACCACTCACCGTATCATAATCCATTCTTGCAATTTTTGCATGCGGAATCAATTCCTGCAATTGTTCTTCCACTTTTTCTGTACCGAAATTCAACTGCATAAAATCATGACTGCCGCAAGCCTCACAGGTGGTGAATGTTGGATACACTGTTCCGCAATAATGACATTGTAGTTTGTTCTTGAACTTGTGAAAGGTTAAACTCACATCACAATAACGGCAATGCGGTATCCAGCCACAGGCCTTACATACCTGGTGGGGTGTATAACCTCTCCTGTTTTGAAATAAGATGACCTGTTTATTCTGAAGTAATGATTCTTCGATGGCTTTCTGTAGCACCGGCGCAATCATCACTTTTTCTTTTGTTTGTTTAAAGAGTGGTTTGGTATCAATCAATTCAATTGAAGGCAATTCACCTTCACCATAACGTTCATTCAATTCAACCAAACCATATTTTTCTGTTTGTGTATTGTAGTAAGTTTCAACAGATGGTGTGCCACTGCCCAGCAATACTTTGCCGCCAAACTGTGTTGCATAATATACAGCGGCATCTCTTGCATGATAGCGTGGTGCAGGTTGTTGCTGTTTGTAAGAACCATCATGTTCTTCATCGCAAACAATTAAACCCAAATCAGCAAATGGAAGAAATAAAGAGCTTCTTGCACCCAACACTACTTTCATTTCACCGGTGCGGATTTTGTTCCAGATCTCAATGCGTTCATTCTGGTTGAATTTGCTGTGATAAATACCAATGTAACCACCAAAATGTTTATGCAGGCGACGAATGATCTGTGCCGTTAAGGCAATTTCAGGTAACAGGTACAACACCTGCTTTCCTTTTTTGATATACTCTTCAATAAGTTTGATATAGAGTAATGTTTTACCACTACCTGTTACACCATGCAACAAACAAACCGGCGTTGTTTCAAAACTTTTCCTGATTTCATCCAATGCTTTTAACTGGTCGGCTGTTAATTCAAAATCAATAGATATATTCCTGGGAAGACTCTGCAAACGATCTACTGCTCTTTTCTCTAAAAATAAAATTCCTTTCTCTACCAAACCTTTCAACTGTGCATCACTGGCAGTGCTTTTTTTCAGTAGTGCTGTTTTGCTTACTTCACCTTCAGTTTTGATGAGATGCAGATAGCTCAGTAATAATTCCATCTGCTTTGGTGCACGGCTCCAGTTGTTAAGTAATTCACTCAGTTGATCTTCATTATCGTATTGCGGATTCAGCAACACAAACGTTTCTTTTTTAGCAGAATAGGTTTCCTTCAACGATTCCCAAACAAAACAAACCCGTTTTTCAATCAACCGTTTTACCACGGGGTAAACATTCGAGGTGTCAAGGACCTGCTGTACTTCAGACAGTTTCAGTTCTTTCTTTATCAATAATGCTTCAGCTACTAAATACTCATCATGATCTAAGGTTGAAAAATCATCACCAAATTCTTCATTGAATAACAGGATCGTTTCACTGCTCAGTTTAAAATGTGCAGGCAGGGCAGCAGCCATCACTTCACCTTCTGTACACAAATAATAATCTGCAATCCATTGCCATAACTTTAACTGTTCTTCATGAATGATGGGTTCCACATCCAATACATTGAGGATTCCCTTAGGTTCAAACGCTGCAGGTTTATTGTTATGCATCGTTTTAATAACACCTGCATATCGTTTCTTTCGCAGCTCCACTTCTACACGTACACCCACCCTTGCCTGTTCAAGCAAACGATCAGGAATGCTCCAGGTATAATTTTTAGGAAGAGCAAGTGGTATGATGACTTCTGCAAACATCCGGTGAATAGTCAATTGTGAATGGTGAATATGCAATTTAAAGAGTATGCCCCGAATGAAGCTCTAAAACTATTGGAGGGTGATATTGACCATTCACAATTGACCATTCACAACCCAGCTTGCTTTATATTCAATCAACTTCTTCTCCATTGTCTTATATACTTTTTGCTTCAGTTGATCTGCATCAAACGGAGTATAACCTTCAGGAGAAATTTCATCCAGATAAACGGTTCTTAACCTGCCCGGTGTAATGGAAAAAATGCTGCGCCAATGCATACGGTTCACGCCATCTAAAAACAACAGGGGCTTAATGGGTGTTTGTGTTTCAATTGCCAGGCGAAAAGCACCATCATAAAAATCAATCAATGGTTTTTGCGTCATGTTGAATGTTCCTTCAGGTGCGATGTAGATGGAAATTTCTTTGCTCAAAACACTCTTTAAAGTCTTTACACTTCTTGCCCTGTTTTCTGCGCTGCCTCTTAAAACCGGCACCACGGCTGCTTTATAGATGATACCGAAGATTGGCACATTACCTGTTTCTGCTTTTCCCAAAATGCGTAAAGGTTGCCGGATAGACTTGAGCATCTGCGGAATATCCATGTACGAATTATGATTGCTTACAAAAATATAAGGTTGATGTGGCTGGATCTCCTGCTCAACGATCCGTTGATGAAAAATGCCAATCAAAAATAGCCACGCATCGGCCCACCAATGTGCCAATTGCATCACCACATTACCACCTGTTATTTTTCCAAACAACGATCCGATGATCACAAAAGGAACAACAATAAACATCATCAGCATAAATAAAATGATGGCATAAATGACGTAGATAAATTGCAGTGGTTTGAGTAATAGTTTCATGGCCTCTCCCTCCTTCTCCCTCTCCATAATGAGAGGGAGCGGTGCTGCATACTTCTATCTGAAAAATTATTCTTCCACTTCATCTTTATTTCTTTAATCATCAAATTTAAAACCTGTACTATTTCCTTATACATTACAAGTAAGTGAGCATTGAGCGAAGCAATTCTCTCCGCCATTTGGCGGAGGAGTTAGAGGGACTTCTACTTACAACTGGGGCATTCCCAATCTTCATCCAGATCAATCACTGTTACTATACTTAAGTGACGTTCTTTTGGTGCAACAATGATCCGCACATGCTGTTTGTCTCTTGAAGTAACTCCTTCCAATGCATATTTGGGACCCTGTGCTGCATCCAGGTCACTTTTTTTATAATTCACATTTGCTTTCTGCACAATCTCTTTTATTTCTTCCTGTGTGATATGCCGGCACTTCATACGGCATCTTGCATGTTTGGTAAAATAATAATCAGCCGAAGGATCACGAAAAACATCGAGGTTTGTTTTTTGATTATCTGTTTTCTCCTCCGTTGGATTTCTTACATTCTCTGTCTTCGGTTTCTTTTCATTATCGGTTTTATTGGTCGCAGTACCGCACCTGCGGATTAGCAGGGCCGCCAGTAGCAAAACAATCAATAAAATAAAAGGAAGTGCTTTTTTCATTTTTGCTGAATCTGTTGCAATGATAAATAATTTTATTTAGCCCCCGCTTTTGGCTAATGACTACCGTCTATCGGCTCCTTACTTCTCTTTCCCGATTCTTAGTTATCTTTGCCGCCCTCATGGCAGCAGCAAAATCAGTCGCATTTCACACACTCGGTTGTAAACTCAATTACTCCGAAACCTCTACCATCAGCCGTTTGATGGAGAATGAAGGTTTTGAGAAGAAAGAGTTCAACGACCTGGCAGATGTGTATGTGATCAATACCTGCTCCGTTACTGATAATGCCGATAAAGAATGTCGCCAATTGGTGCGTCGTATTCAACGCAAGTCACCGGAAAGTTTAGTGGTGATTACCGGTTGTTATGCCCAATTGAAGCCAAAAGAAATTGCAGAAATTCCCGGTGTTGATTTAGTGTTGGGTGCCGCAGAAAAATTCAATATTGCTTCGCATATTAAGGAGTTATCAAAGGGTGATAGTACAAAAATCAGCAGTTGCGATATTGAAGAGGTGAGTGGTTTTAATGCTTCTTATTCCATTAATGATCGTACGAGAACATTTTTAAAAGTGCAGGACGGTTGTGATTATACCTGTTCATTCTGTACCATTCCGCAAGCCCGTGGCAAAAGCAGGAGTGATAATATCGCCAACGTTGTTGCGAATGCAAAAGAAATTGCAGCAGGCGGAAGTAAAGAAATTGTATTGACGGGAGTAAACCTTGGTGATTTCCGCCCCCCCACCCCCCAAGAGGGGGATTTAAAACACCCCCCGAAACTTGAGAGAGAAAATTTTTACTCACTCATTCAGGAACTGGAAAAAGTTGATGGCATTGAACGTTACCGCATATCTTCCATTGAACCCAACTTACTCACCAACGAGATCATAGAATTTGTAAGCAGGAGTAAAAAGTTCATGCCGCATTTTCATATCCCCTTACAAAGTGGAAGTAATACAGTGTTGGGAACGATGCGCCGCCGGTATAAAAAAGAATTATATGCAGAAAGAGTAGCACTCATTAAACAACTGATGCCGCATTGCTGTATCGGCGTGGATGTGATTGTTGGCTTCCCCGGCGAAACAGATGAACTGTTTCAGGAAAGCTTCGACTTTTTACATGCATTGGATATTTCCTATTTGCATGTGTTCACATATTCAGAGCGTGACAATACACATGCATTAACACTTGGCCCTGTTGTTCCAATTCATGTTCGTCATGAACGCAACAAAACACTCCGCAATCTTTCTTACATGAAGATGCAATACTTTACACAACAACATAGCGGTGAAACAAGACCTGTATTATTTGAAGGTCACAGTAAAAATGGCATGATGGAAGGTTATACTGATAACTATATTAAGATCACTACTCCGCACAAACAAGAATGGGTGAATGAGATAGTTGATTGGAAAGTATAAAGTCATCAGGTAGTCACTTGCGCAACTAATGGATCTTCTTTTACAACCTGCACTTTATCAGGCAGCCATTTGTTCAACAACTTTTCAATTGTTGAAATAAGCGGTATAAAAACAAGCACACCCAGGATGTTGAAAAACATATGCCCGTTGGCGATCATTCGCTCAAGATTGGCGTTACCTGAAAACCATTCTACAAACTTTACAAAAAATGGAAACAATATTAATCCAATAATGATAGAAGTAAAATTAAAGATGAGATGAAACAAACCTGTTTTTAACGCCTGGCGGTTTGATTTGATGGTTGCAAGCAATGTATCGGCACAAGTGCCCAACTCAGCGCCCAACATGACTGCAAGTGATGCTCCTAATGAAATCAATCCTTTCTTGGCCAATGTGATAACCATGCCCACCGTTGCAGAGGAAGATTGAATAATCAATGTTACAAGAGCTCCTGTTAGTGCACCTTTCCATGGACTTTCAAAAGCGGCCATCCATCCATTAAACCGGGTGTCATCACGCAACGGTTCTACGGCCCGCTCCATGGTGTATAAGCCAAAAAATAAAATACCGAAGTATAAAAGCACTTTGGCTGTTTGAGAAACTTTTTCTGACTTAGAAAGGATGGTCAATATCAATCCTAAAAAAATGGGGATGGGAGAAAACTTGCCAATATCAAAAGCAATTAACTGACTGGAAAAAGTGGTACCGATATTAGCCCCCATTACAATTCCCAATGCCTGCCTGAACGTAAGCACTTTGGCATTGATCATAACAATGGCAAGAATGATAACGGCAGATGAAGAATCGAGAATGGTAGTTGCTACAAGCCCGGTTAGAATAGAAGTAAAGAGATTGCCGGTAAATTTTTTTAAAATTTCTTTTGTCCTGTCGCCCAATATATTCCTCAGTGTATCAGACAAACTTGAAAC
>JAYUTS010000102.1:0-3730 GCA_043754995.1 Chitinophagaceae bacterium | reverse complement strand
AATGCTGTTGAAATGCTGCTGTGCTAAAATTTCTGTGGGTGCCATTAAACAACTCTGGTAATCATTGCCGGCTGCCAGTAACATGGTTAAGAGGGCAACAATCGTTTTTCCGCTGCCTACATCACCCTGCAACAACCGATTCATCTGGTGACCACGGGCTGTATCTATCCTGATTTCCTTCAGCACTCTTTTTTGAGCCCCTGTTAATTCAAAGGGAAGATGATGGTTATAAAAATCATTGAACAAGTCACCAACCTTGTCAAACACAACTCCTTTTGAAAAACGATGACGGTTGCTTTTGATCATGGCCATCCGTAATTGGGCAAAGAATAACTCTTCAAACTTTAATCTTTTTAGAGCTGCTTCGTATTGTTCATTATCTGTTGGGAAATGAATGTTCCTGTATGCATCATATCTTGTTGGAAATTGATTGGTTGAAATGATAGCATCGGGTAAATTCTCCGGCAGGTCTTTTGGATGAATTTGTGGCAACAGTACAGCCGTCAATTTTGCAATGCTTCTGCCATTTAATCCTTTTGCTTTTAATTTTTCTGTTGTTGGGTAGATGGGTTCCAGCAACTGTTTGCCATCGGCATTCTGCTGGGTTCGTATTTCCAGTTCGGGATGAACGATCTGCGGCTTGCCCATGAAAAAGCCAAGCTTACCAAATACAAGGTACTCTTCGCCTATCGTCAATATCTTTTCTACCCAATGAATGCCCTGGAACCAGGTAAGTTCCATTGTTCCTGTTGCATCTTTAATATGTGCAACCAATCGTTTCCCTTTCCGTTCTCCCAGTATTTCAAAATCGGTTAACCGGCCGGCCACCTGCACATAGTCCATTTGAATTGTTACCTGGCTGATGGAAGTAACTTTTGTTTTATCCAGATGACGATATGGAAAATGCTCCAGCAGATCATTGAACGTAAAAATGCTCAACTCTTTCTTCAACAGATCGCCACGCAAAGGACCAACACCTTTGAGGTATTCGATGGGGCTGCTTAATATGGAGGATGTAGAATTGATGCTGAAAATTATATGGTGAATTTATGGATGAAACTGTTATGCCGAAATGAAATATCTTTTAGTACAGTCATTTTTTTGTCGGCATAATAACATCTAAGATTTATTCTTAGTCCATTGGACTAAATAGAAAATCAAGATGGTAATAGCAAAGAATCAACGTTTTGCTTTTTCCCAAAGAACCGGTTGTTTTCCATTTGCAAAACGAAAAGTACCGGCCAGCATCGCTGCATGCATGAACACAATATAAAATGGTATGCTGAACAGGAAGAATGTTTTTCTGTTGATGGCCATGAGCCAGCCAATAAAAGCGAATCCGTAAAATAAAAGCTGCAGGGCAAACAACACTTTATAAAGAACCGCTGCATCCTTATCAATCAATATCCAATTCATAATAAACAAAGCGATCATAGCAGGTGCACAAAACAACCAGCGCAGAACCCGGTGCGAAAAAAATTGAAATGCAAGCTTCGGGTATCGAAAAGGATTGAGTGCCGCCGACACTAAGAACAATGATTGAATACCTCCTGCTGCAATTCTTACTTTCCTTTTCCATTCATCTGAAAGAGATAAAGAAGCCGCTTCAATACTCACCGCCTGTTTTGCATACACACATTTTTTTTGTTGCAGGTTCACTGATAAAGAAAGAAAAAAATCATCCGTTATTGTATGTTCGGGAATGGTTGTAAAATATTTTTTTCTTAAAGCAAATAATTCACCGGCTGCTCCAACAACCGTATAAAAAAGTGTTTCCTGCTGCTTGAGCCAGGATTCATATTTCCAGTAAATACCTTCACCTGAAGCAGCCACACCCGGCAAATCAACCACTTTTTTTTCACCGGCTACAGCACCCACTTCAGCATCAGCAAAAGGTTTTATCAACTCTTTTAATGCGCCCTCTTGCAAAAAGCTATTAGCATCGGTTAGCACGATAATTTCATTTTTGGCAAAAGCTACGGCACGGTTAATGGCTGCTGCTTTTCCTTTGCGTTGTGGCTCATGCAATACCAGCACATTGCTGAATGAGGATGCAATGGCTGCAGTTGCATCTGTTGAGCCATCGGTTATTACAATTACCTGCAAAAGTTGAACAGGATACTCCTGCGCAAAAGTATTCATCAACTTTTTCTCCATCATCACTTCTTCATTATAGGCTGCAATAACAATGCAGACAGAAGGCAGATCATCAGTAATTTTTATTGTCTTCTTTTTTTTAAAGAATGATAACAGGTATAAAAGGATAGGATAACCGGCGTAGGTGAAAAAAATCACAGTAGCTAAAATCCAGAAAATGACCGGCATCCACATAGCACTAAAAGTAATGAGATTGATGCATTTCCGGTTAAGAAGTATGTGAACTTTTAAAATACCGTAGAGTGGGTATAGAAAACACTTTCGCACTTCAGTAATATTGCCTTGCAAAGGGAGAAAACACTATCTTCCCCTTCCAAACCAAACATGCGAATCCTTCTCTTTCTTTTTCTACTGATTGCCGGTCTTCCGGTTATTGCACAGAAAGAACCCAATAAACTGGCGTTGATTGTTGCAATCTCCCATTACAAACCCGGTACCAACTGGAACGACCTGGCTTCGGGCAATGATGTTCCATTGATTAAAGAAGCTCTCAAAAAACAAGGATTTAAAGAGGAGAACATCAAAATTATTCAGGATAAGGAAGCAACAAAAGAGGGCATTTTAAATGGCATTCAAACATATCTCATTAATAAAGCAGTGGAAGGTGATATTTGTGTTTTTCATTTCAGTGGTCATGGGCAGCAGATTTATGACAATAATAATGATGAAGCAGATGGATATGATGAAGCTTTGGTAACCTATGATGCTCCTGAAACTTTCCAGGAAGGAACTGAGAAACATCTACGGGATGATGATTTTGGTTTGAAGTTGCAGGAACTTCGTTTAAAACTAAAAGATAATGGAGAACTGATTGTTTTGGTTGATGCATGCCATTCAGGTTCCTCTACAAGAAGCGGAAGCAAAAACATTCGTGGCACTCCTGCTAAATATGAACCCAAGAATTATCCGCAGAAAGTTGCTCAGCAAAAAACAGCAGGAAAGATCACCAAAGTAAATGACGCTTTATTTGGTTTGGGCGATCGTAAACCCGGCATGGCAAAAATGATTTCGTTTTTTGCTTCCTCTTCTTCTGAATTGAATTCACAATTTGAAAAAGATGGTATTCAATATGGGAGTTTATCAATGGCTTTTTTTAAAACCATCAGTACTGCCAGCAAACAAATGTCGTACCAGTCAGTTTTTGACAACATCCGTCGTGAAATGACAAAAATGGGTTTGGCGCAACATCCGGAAGCTGAAGGAGAAATGGATAAAGAAATTTTTGGCGGAAAAATGCTCACCAAGCTTGACTTTTATACTGCCAGCGAAATAAGTAAAGATACCCTCACTATTAATGTTGGAACTGTTTACAGCATTTTTGAAGGAACCACTGTAAAATTATTTCCCGCCGATACAAGAGACACAGCCGGAGTAAAACCAACAGCAACAGGAAAAATTATCAAAGCAGGCGACTTTACTTCAAAGATCGTGTTGAATGAAAAAATGAGTGAAGAGCAGATGAACCAATCATGGATTTTTTTGGATGATATTAATTTTGGCAACCTGCAGGTCAACATTCTTTTGAAGCCAATGGACAAAGCAGTGCAAACAAAACTGCAACAGGTTTTAACAA
>JAYUTS010000101.1:0-3732 GCA_043754995.1 Chitinophagaceae bacterium | reverse complement strand
ATATTTTATTACACCCTGTAGTTGGGTTCCAGGTCATTTCGGTCCATTCAATAGAAGATTGTGCCATTATAGTTTATATTTCGGTTTTATAACATCATTTGCAATTTTTAACGCATTAGCATTATTAGTTGCCATCATAAAATGATACATAATTGAATTTGTACTATTCTTCATTACAAAAGGTTCAGAGACAAATTTAAATATGGTTTTTAATCTCTGTTTATAAAGCTCTCCAGCTCTATTTATAGTATCTTTTTCTTTTTCAATTGTAGTTTCCAGTCCAAATAAGGTATTTACTGATTGAGCTTTGTAAAAATGACTTTTGATTTCAGCTTGTGACAAGCCTAGAAAATTTTCCAATTTTAAAAACCAAGAATCCGAAATATTACCATCTGATTTAAGCAGACGGTTAATTCCAATACCAGTAGGCACTAATATCCACAAATCTACTCCTAATCCTTTTAATGCTTCGATTGAACTCCAGTTTACAGACATTCCATATGGATCAATAAAAGCAAGTGCTCTAAATGCTTTGTTATGTCCCAAATACTCAGCCAATTTTACCAGCTTTTCATTACAATCAGCATTTACAATATGAATATTTCGTCCAAAATAGTTTTCCTGAACTTGTCTCTCTAATTCTTGTTTGTGATTTTCATCTAATTCAACAAAGTAATACATATCAAATTCTGAAGGTTCGACTATATCAAGGATTCTTAATGCAGTGCCTTTAATCTTCTCTTCACTATCATCAGTTTCAATTATACCTGAACCTGCAAACCCATCAAAATAAATTGTCTTTGCCCATTTTTGCTCTTTCATTATAGTTAAATAAGCCTTAGCATAAGAAACAACGATTTCCATTTTTGCTTCTGTCCAATTTCCTCCAAATTGATTCATAGATTAGTTTTTCTTAAAAATAAATATATATTTCTTTAAAACAACCTCCCCTGTTGTCCCGGTCTTCTAAACTGAGTTCTGTCTAAACTCCACTCTTCTGCATTCATCCCATACAGCTTACCATACTTTTTATATTGCTGCGCCACCAGTTGTGCAATGGGTCCTTCGCCACGCATACGTACACCCCAGCGTGTATCATTTACTTGTCCATCATGACTGTGTTCAATATGATGCCATACCTTGTCAGCACGGTCAGGGAAATTTTTATAGAGCCAGTCATGAAATAAAAACTTGATGGCGCCATTCAACCGGATGAACGTATAAGCAGTAAATGTTGCGCCGTTATCCTTTGCTGCTTTCATGATGCGTTGCATTTCATGTTCGTTCAGTCCGGGGATCATCGGCCCCATCATAACGCCCATTCGTACACCTGCACTGCTGAGTTCGTTGATCACTTTCAGTTTTTGTTTAGCGGTGGTGGTTCGTGGTTCCATTACCCTCCGCAGATCTTCATTGAATGATGTAATGGAAACCATGGCCGATACAATATTCTTCTTCCCCATTTCCTGTAACACATCTTTGTCTTTGAGTATCCATGAATTTTTGGTGAGGATACCAACGGGTTGATTGAATTCATTACACACTTCCAGCAATCCTCTTGTTAAGCGATATTTCTGTTCGGCAGGTTGATAGCAATCTGTATTACCGCTGAGCATGATTGGTGTGGCATCCCACTTGGGATGCATCAAAAAGTTTCGCAGCAGCTTAGGTGCATTCTTTTTTACAATGATCTTTTGCTCAAAATCCAACCCTGCACTATAGCCCCAGTATTCATGCACATTGCGTGCATAACAGTAAATACATCCATGTTCGCATCCTGCATAAGGATTCATGCTGTAACTCATGCCTACATCGGGGCTTTCCACCTTATTGACAATGGTTTTACTTTCCTGCTCAATGTATTGAGTTGGCAGATTTGTTTCCTGCCAATCATCGATGCCTTCAATGTATTCTTTTGTTTTTTCATTTTTCAGAAACCGGTTCTTGGTATTGAACTGTGCACCACGTCCGGCAATGTATTGCGGATTCCCTGTGTCTTCTTTTTTTGGTGTTACTTTAAAATGATCCTGTTGTAATTTTTCTGACATGGCAAATGATTGTGAATGGTCAATGGTGAATGGTGAATAGAAATATTGTTGTACAAGAGTGCGACGCCCATGCAGTTATATAACTGTGCTGCAGATGGGTTCATATAACTTCTTTGGAAAACTCTTAACTAAATAACTCCCCCTGTTTTGTTGTGATGGCCAGGTTTTGAAATTCAAACCGTTGAACAATCTGGTAACGCAGTTCACCAACAGGACGTTTCAGTAACAACATGCCATCTGCAATAAAGCGACCGGTGAAGTGCTTATGCGAATATTCAAGCCAACTCTTTTCATATTGCCAGGGTTGTAACTTTCTTGCAATAGTGAGATGCGGTTCTAAAATAAAATGCGGTTTGTTATCATCGTTCAGTTTCATGAGGCGCTGTGCTTCGCTGCGAATTTCTTTTACCAGCGATTGGATGGGTAACTTACTCACCACATTAATATAAATGGTATGGCTTGGAAAGCTTCCGTAATCTCTCAGCTCTACCTTAATGGGATGAAAGCCCATGGCAATCAGTTTTAAACGGTTGACCAAACGTTCTTCCATCAGTTCATACTGCAGAAAGTTGGCGAGTGTAATATGCGGCTTACCTCCAATAGCGGTTGATGCTTTGTACACATCATAAAACTCCTGTTTTACTTTCATGATCTTATTCCGCAATTCTTCATGCGGATTCAATACGAGCAGGTACTCGTGCACCCGGTAGCCGGGAATGGTTGCTGTTGTAATTGATTGTAATTGCATAACCCATCGTTCTAGTTGTGAATAATAAAAAGCTACGCAACAGTTGTGCAATGAACTGTTGTGACGGGTTTGCTTAAGTAGAGGGTGCAGCGTTGAGAAATAAAAAAAAGTTCTCAATTCTGTAGCGCTAAGTTACTAAAAGTTTTAGTTTTACCAAACTTTCTTACAAACCCTGAAATAAAAAATTTTGATCACAGCTCTTTGCCTTGCGGTTGAGGGATAAAACTTTTTCTATGGATGGGGAACAATTTTTTGGCGCTGCTTATAAAGGCAGTAAAAACTTTAAACAACAGGATGTTCAAACAGCCAATGCTACGGGCTTTGGTGCAGCGGCTGATGATTATTCAGAGCGGGGCATTGATTTAAATGAACACCTGATCAAAAACAAACCGGCCACTTTCTTCTTTAAAATGAAGGGAGATGCAATGCAGGAAGCCGGCATTTTTGATGGCGATATTTTAATTGTAGATCGTTCTGAAAAACTTGCGAATGGCAAAATCATTGTGGCCATTCTCAATGGTGAGTTGCTGGTGCGGCGGTTTCATAAAAATTTTTCGTCGGCGTTTTTAGTTCCGGAAAATCCGAGATACAAACCGGTGAACCTGGCAGAATTCAGTGATTTTAAAATTTGGGGAGTGGTTATTCATTCCATTCATTCGTTTGAGAAACTGGCATAACCCTGACGGCGGTTTGATGAACAACGAACCAAAAAATTATGGTATCAATAATACAAAATATACAACCCGATTTGTTTGCACAACATACCTTGAATGCAAACCACCGTACCATGTACGCCATTGTAGATTGTAATAATTTTTATTGTTCCTGCGAACGTTTATTCAACCCGCATTTGGATGACAAGCCTGTTGTTGTTCTCAGTAACAACGATGGCTGTATTATTTCAAGAAGCGATGAAGCAAAAACATTAGGTGTGGA
>JAYUTS010000100.1:0-8578 GCA_043754995.1 Chitinophagaceae bacterium | reverse complement strand
CGATATAATTATAGATCTCACCATTATATACAATGGCATAACGATCATCAAAGAGCATGGGTTGATTGGAGCGGCTGTCGGTGTCAATAATAGCCAGCCTGCGGTGACCCAACTTCACGTTCCCTTCTCTATTCTCCCAAATACCGAATCCATCGGGACCACGATGCCTGATTTGATCCAGTTGTTCCTGAAATTGTTCCCGGCTGATGCGGTAATTCACTGTTCCAAAAATGCCACACATAATAATTAAACGGCTGATCTGAGATCAGCCTTTTTCAATACTTGTTTATAAAGAGAATAATATTTGTCTTTGATGATACTGCCTGCAAATTGTTTGTTTGCAGAAGCTGATATGGCCTGCCGGTTAAATGCAGAAAGCTGATTCGTCATTTGCAACAAACCGTTGAGTAATGTTTCTTCTTTGCGGTCGTTATTAATGAGTAACCCGTTTTCTTCATTTATGAATTCGAGTACACCACCGCAGTTGGTACTTAATAGAGGAAGTCCGGCAAACAATGCTTCGAGCATGGTGAGGCCAAACGATTCCCAATCGCTGGCACACACATAAAAATCACATTGATGATAGAGCTTACACAAAGCTCCGGCTGTTAAGGTTCCATGAAATACAACGGACTGCTCAATACTTCCTTCCTTCATAATTTGTTTCAATGCAGCCACCCGTTCTGCGCTTGCTTCGCCTACGAGGTGTATGACTGAATCGGGATATGTTTCAAGAAAAGCAGGAAGAACATGCAGCAGGTAATCAGCGCCTTTCCTGCTATCATAAATACCAGCCAATACTAATTGGAAACCGCCGCTTGTTTTTTGTTGTTCTCTGTAAAAGAATTCTTCTTCATTTACAACATTCGGAATAACGATTGGACTTACCCCGGTGAAGGCTTTGATCTGTTGGGCCTGTGCTTTACTAACGGCAACTACAGCAGCAGCCTCCTGCATGGGTTCTGCAATCACCACCTGTTTATCTGCTATCCATTCAAACGGAAAAGGCGCCATATGTTCGGAGATAACAAAAGGAATGCCCCATTTTTTTTTGATGGTAACAGCTTCTTTTCCGAAACCATATACTACATGCAGGTGAAGAAGGGCAGGTTGATATTTATTGATCAACCGGTTGAGTTGTACCTGTTCAATTTCCTTTGTATAACGCCAGAAGAATTTATTATACAAAAAAGATTCATTGGCCAGTTCAATGATTGGAACCGTGCCGGTTTTTACCTGTTTAAAAAAAACAAAAAGATTAAGAAGGCCACGAAGGACTGATAACTTTTCAACCGACTTCTTTACAACAATATGTGTCATTGATTTATCCGTAGCCAGTAACTCAATATGACGACGTGTAAAAATTCCGGCAATATCCCTCTCAGAAGCAGGATACCAGGTTACAAAATGAAGGATAACGGGTTTTGATTGATGGGGCATGGATTTCCGGAAACTCAGATCGTTTCGTAAATCATATTAAATTCTTCAATGGTTTTTGTTTTCCTGTAGCCATAAGAGGTCATGATTTCATCCACCTCTGCCTGGCTTTCTTTGAATACTTCAATCAACACAACTGCTTTGGAACCTTTGAGTGTTTCGGCTGCACCTTTTAATACTGATACTTCAAATCCTTCTACATCAATTTTTATAAAATCAATATGCTGATAATGCAAATCATCCAGCCGAACAATGTCAACGGATGCAATACCTGCATCTGAAGAGCTAACAGCTTCAATGCGGTTCATACCGGTATTCCTATTCGTAAAATCTTTTTGAATTCCCTTTCCGCCTGTTGCGCCCAATGCCACATTATGCACCGTAACAAAATCCTGCAGGTTATTGAGTTCAATATTTTTACACAGCACACTATGATTAAATGTATTCGGCTCAAAACAAATGACCCGTTTAGCACCGAGCCGGCTACAGTAATACAACATATGATTCCCGATATTGGAACCAATATCCAAAACACGATCAAAGGAACCATACTGCTCTTTCAGATAGTCCAGTGTTTCTTTTTCATAAAAGTGCCCGTAATTGTAAATGAGTTTTTGGATATGATCTACATAAAACAAAGGCAGGTACATTTTTACATCCTGTACAACTAATACAGGATTGTTTAGAAATAACTGATCATGCAGTCGTTGTATAGCTGCTATCTGCGTTCGCTGGTTGGCCGTTATTTCTCCTCTGTATCCTTTGAGCGTAAGTTTTTCGAAAAGTCGTTTGAGCATATTGCTGGTTATATTTACTTGAACTTAAAGAAAGCCTGCATCACACTTGACTGATCATGACTGCGCATGGCTTTACCGGAATTAAAAAAATCATTACTCAGCACATCCAGTTCCATCGCTGATTCCACAATATCGCAGGTGTTGTCATAACTGGTATCTGTATCATGCAGGATAATGCGAATGGAATAACGCCCCGGCCTTACATTGAAATTGCTGATCACCAGTTCCAATTCATCTGTAAGCTCAGCTTCAGGTCTGGCTTCTTCTATAGCTGTTTCATCCGATACAATATAACTGAGTAACTGGTGATCGGGACTGCGGAGCGAAAAAGAAACCAGCAGTCTGGATTTATCAAAAGGTTTATTCAATCCAAAACGAAACGTAACAGGATGGCCCACTTCCACTGCAGAGTTACCAATGATCTGGAAAGATTGCAGCCGCACTCTTCCATTTCCTTCACGCAGGTTGGCATCCACCAGCATGGTGGATTGTTTTTCTATTTCATTGAAATAAAGTGTGGCCACATCATTTACACTGCCTTCGAACTTCAATAATCCATTACTCAAAAACAATCCTGTAGTACAAAGTTTTTTTACAGCAGGGAGATTATGACTTACAAATAAAACGGTTCTGCCTTCTGCTTTACTCATATCCCCCATCTTGCCAATACATTTTTTCTGGAACTCAGCATCGCCTACAGCTAATACTTCATCAACAATTAGTATCTCACTTTCAAGATGAGCCGCTACTGCAAAAGCAAGCCGTACATACATTCCGCTGCTGTAACGTTTTACCGGTGTATCAATGTAGCGTTCAACGCCTGCAAAGTCAACGATCTCATCAAACTTGCGTTTGATCTCCTGTTTGGTCATACCAAGAATGGCACCATTTAGAAAAACATTTTCTTTGCCGCTTAATTCAGGATGAAAGCCCGTACCAACTTCCAGCAAACTGGCTACCCTTCCTTTAATCTTTACATTGCCGGTAGTGGGAGCCGTCGTTCGGCTCAATATTTTTAAGAGTGTACTCTTTCCTGCACCGTTACGACCTACGATGCCCAATACTTCACCATGTTTTACTTCAAAATTCACATCTCTTAATGCCCACACATATTCACTGGTTCCTTTCTGTGTGCGGTCATTTTCATCACCAATTCTCAGATAGGGATTTTCTTTTCCCCGCACCTCATGCCACCAACGATTCAGATCATGACTGATGGTACCCGTACTTACCTGCCCCAGGCGATACTGCTTGGAGAGGTTTTCAACTTTTATAACAATGTCCGACATGAATAATTTAAATTTTTATTTTGCTGATGTAACAGCTTTACACTTGTACCCGGTCTTTTATTTCCTGGCTGAGTTGTTTCATTAAATCCCTGTAATTATATTTTTCAAGAATCACAGACTGACCCCGTGCAGCAATCTGTTGACGTTCTTCTTCATGGCCTAGATAGTACCTGATCTTTTCTTTACAATCTTCCAGGCTGGTATAAGTTACAATAGAATCTTTTGGAAAGTAATCATGCATATTTGAAGATTCACGGGTTAACAAAAGAGTGCCTACACCCATCACTTCAAAAATACGTTGGTTAACGGCTGAGCCTCCGGCAATATCAATATAATCATTGATCACCATCTTACTGTTCCTGTAAATATTGAACATATCAATTCCTGCAGCAAGACCATTGTATGTGTCAATCAACCGTTGATCAAGTGAACCGCTGTAGTAGCCCCACCATTTAAATTGATAGTGATCATCTTTTGCAACTTCTGTTATAAAAGCAGTTCTCTTACTGAAAATCTGCTGATCTAATCCGCCAATAAATACCACATCATGTTTCTTATCTGTAACCGTAAGCTCATTCAATACCCTTTCGTCAAATCCATGATGATTGTAAAGTGTATCAATTTTATTAAACACAAAGAAATCTTTGTAATAGGGAAGATCTGTATAAATGAGATCGAAATCAAGCGGGCTCCAATCAATAGGTAAATGAGCCGAAAGCCTTGACACCAAAAGAATTTTCTTTTTATAGGGTTTCCAGAAACTACTGGGGATGTTGGTATGCTCCCTGCAGAAAATAACATCGGGTTTATATTCTTCAATATAGTCCCGTACAACTTTCAAATTCCACCCCGGTTCAACAAGACCTGCTTTGTTTTTCAAAAGACTCAGAAGTCTTTTAGGTTTATAGCTTTTACCGTATAATTCTTTTGCCAGTTTATAGGTGTACATCCAGTCGTTGATAAAAAATTCTTCCGATTGCCATCCTAACTTGTTCAGGTTATAGGTATAGAAATCAGAGAAATTACAACGGAGTGCAATGAGTTTATCATAATATTCAGCCTTTGTCCAGGAATCTATTTCACTTTTCCATGCCACCTGTTTGCTGAGCAGGTAATCATGAGGATGGATGGTATCGAATTTTAATAAACGCATACTGTATCAGTTCACTGAACTGATGAGGTTTCTTTTTTATTCCTGTAAAATCTACTGATTACTTCGGCCACATAATATATCTGTTCCTTACTCAATTCAGGATAGATAGGCAGGCTGATGATTTTTTGCTGACAGTCATATGCTACCGGAAAATCAGCAGCTTTGTATCCAAGATATTCGTACGCCGGCAGTATAGGCAGGATACGTGGATAATGAATAGCCGCTTCAATACCCTGTTCTTTCAGATATTGCAATAATTCATCCCGATGCTGCGCCAATAGTACATACAAGTGATAACTGTGTTTACTGTTTGGCCGCAAAGCAGGCAATGTAAGTTCTTTAACAGCGCTTAATACTTCGTTATATAAAGAAGCTACTTCAATTCTCTTCGCTGTCCATTCTTTGATGTAAGGAAGTTTGGTAAGAAGTACTGCAGCCTGTAATCCATCCATGCGGCTGTTGATGCCTTCTATCTGGTGCTGATGTTTTACTAATGCACCATGGTTCGCATACATTCTGCATTTTGTTGCAAGCTCTTCATTATTGGTAATGATACAACCTGCATCGCCGTAAGCTCCCAGATTTTTTCCGGGATAAAAACTGAAAGATCCTGCTATCCCGGATAACCCGGCACGTGCCCCTTTATATTCAGAAAAATGCGATTGGGCACAATCCTCAATAAGAGCAACCTGGTGCTTATCACAAATCAATTTGATGGTATCAATCGCACACATCTGTCCATGCAGATGAACAACGATCACAGCTTTTGTGCGGGGTGTAATCGCCGCTTCCAGCAATTGTTCATCCATACTGTAATACAATGGATCAATATCAACAAAAACCGGCTTTGCGCCAGTTTGTGTAATCGTCTCCGAACTGGATATCCAACTATTGGCTGCTGTGATCACTTCATCACCTGCACCTATACCAAGCATTTTCATAATGATGTATAGTGAATCTGTACCATTGGCGCAGGAGATCACATGATCTGCTCCGTAATGCTCAGCAAATGCTTTCTCAAATTCCTTTACATACTTGCCGCCAATAAATGCTGTTTCGGTAATGACGTTTTTGATTGCTTCGTCCATTTCCGTTTTAATAGAGAAATACTGTGCTTTTAAATCTACAAAGGGTACTGCTTGTTTCATCCTAAAGAGATCTTTTTTTCCTGGCAGGATTGCCTACATAAATACCAGGCTCTGTTATATCTTTTGTTACAACTGCTCCTGCTCCTATCACAACGTTGTCGCAAATTGTTACTGGTAAAATAGTTGCATTACTTCCGATGGATACATGATTGCCAAGGATGGTTGACTTCCATTTTGAAGCATCGCCACCTGCAGGTCCTCCATTGCTGAACAGGTCATTGATGAACATTACACCGTGCCCAACAAAACAATGGTTGCCGATGGTCACCAGTTCGCAAATAAAACTATGCGACTGTATTTTACAATTACTACCGATGCTGACATTCTTTTGTATTTCCACAAAAGGACCAATAAAACTATTACTACCGATGCTGCACCCATACAGATTCACCGGTTGAATGACAGTAACCTGTTCGCCAAATACCACATCTGCAATACCGGCCTGTTTCAGGTTGGGAAGATTATTTTGCATTGGCTGAAGCATATATTTTTTGAATGATCTCTACGGTCTTCAATCCTTCAAATGCACTCGTGGTAATACTGCCGCCTTTCTCCAGTACTTCAATCACATTATCATAAACGAGGTTATGATTGCTCATTGATCCCACATAGTTGCCATAGTTATTGGGTTTGTTTCCTTCCGGCAGGTTTTCGATTTTATATCCATCTATCTGTTGATATTCCAGCTCATTGAGATATTGACCGCCAATCTTCACCGTTCCTTTTTCTCCAAAGATGGTAAGCGACCCTTCCATATTTTTCTGAAAGCTGTTAACCGTATAGTTGATACTGCCAATAGCGCCATTCATAAAACGCAGCACCACCACACCGGAATCTTCAAACTCAATCATATTCCTGTGATGAAAATTATCCATCATGGCATGCACTTCTTTTACATCTCCAATCATCCAGTACAACAGGTCAATGAAATGACTGAACTGCGTAAACAGGGTGCCGCCATCCATATCTTTTGTACCCTTCCATGAATTTTTATAATACTCTTCATTACGGTTCCAGAAACAATTGAGTTGTACACTGTAAATAGTACCCAGCTTGCCATCATCAATCAATTGCTTCACTGCAGCAACAGGTGGATTATAACGGTTTTGCTTAATAGCAAATAATCGTTTGTTCTGTTTTTCAGCAGCCTGAATCATGCGTCCGCAATCAGCAGCAGATAAAGCCATGGGTTTTTCACAAATAACATGCTTGCCTGCCTGCAGGGCTTTTATCGTATGTTCAGCATGCAATCCATTTGGAGAACAAATTGATACCAGGTCAATATCCTTCTCCATCTTCAGCATTTCATCCAGATTATAATAGGCCGTTACACCATATTTCAAAGCCAGTTCATCTGCTTTGTCTGGTACTATATCGCAAACTGCAGATAAAACAGCCTTCTTATTTATATGCTCTGCATGTCTTTGGGCAATTCGGCCGCAACCAACAAGAGCAAAGTGAAGATTCGATTTGGTCATTAATGATTGAACTTTTTTTGATTATAGCTACCGGTCATTTTTATTTTAAGGATTACTTTATTGAACGTAAAGCAAATCTTTTTACACGATCCATATAATTTAATAACGCCCAGTATGGTTCTTTAAAAAACAATATTCTTTTTATTGTTTGTTTTTGACGGGGAGTCATGTAAGATTCATTCAGAAATTTTTTATTCACAAATATGGCCCCTACATGATCTCTATATTTCCGTTTTGTTTTTTGTATTCCATTATTCAGAACGGATTCAATGCATTGTTGCAATGTGCTTATTTCCGGATTATGTAATTCAATAATGTGAGAAGAGTCTGCATTAAAGAAACGATAATCATCAATAAATGATACAGACATTTTGCCTCCCCAATAACCTGGATCTATATTTTGAATAGATGGAATAGTTTTGCAGTACCGGCTTGTTCCCAACCAACTGATACCACTGCTGCACCCAACAAGCAAATTACAGTGATTGATCAATTCCGCATTTTCTTTCCATGTTAAAACACTGCCATCAATAATACAGGGATGTTCTTCCGGTATTCCCTCCTTTGTACTGATAACAATCCTGAGGTTACTGAATTTTTTAATCAGCTCTTTGGCCATTTCAAGTGCGGTTTCCGTAGTCATTCTTGATTGACCGCTCTGAGGTGAAGATTCCATTAAAATGTTCAACGTATCCTGCCTTATATCTTTTAATGTGCAAAAATTTCGCACATTGCTTATTTCACTCTCCGTTAAAAAAATATCCGGTCTTATGTCGGTAACTATTCGCTTAGGATAATTTCTGAACAGGCACGATCTTGTTGTTCCATACCAATTTTGTACATTATGAGAAAAATCAGTAACAAATACCTCATGATATTTTCGTCGTTGACCGGCTTCATTGATCAACTCCGGAATTTTTGAGCGTTGCTCAATCATTGCTTCCCGTGTAGGAGCATCTATTTCAAAAATTTCATCTACATAAGGATTATTTTCAATTACCTGTTTGTAGGAAGAGGCGATCATCCATGTTAAATGACACCCGGGATAATCTATTTCTTTTATCTGTCTGGCCAGAGTTGTAACAAACAGGCAATCGCCGTTTGAACCTAATTGTACAAGTAATATTGCTAACCCCTGCATAACTCTATTAACTTCTCATTAATAGCATCCATGCATTTATTCCTTTCAAGATTAAGTATGGCCAGTTTTTTTACTACTTCGTTTTTTTGACTTGCATGTACTGTCTCGAAATCATAAACTTTTTCCTGCTCATGC